>JAFEBQ010000056.1:959-5326 GCA_018242585.1 Planctomycetota bacterium | reverse complement strand
ACCTTCGCCGGCCTCGTTTCGGGCACTGGCGCGCTCCGGCAAATCGGCGGCGGCACGACGACGCTGACGGCCGACAACACTTACGGCGGCGGCACGACGATCTCCGCCGGCACACTGCAACTCGGCAACGGCGGTACGTCGGGTTCGATCGCCGGTGACGTGCTGGACAACGCGGCGCTCGCCTTCGATCGCTCCGATACATTGACCTTCGCCGGTATCGTTTCCGGAACGGGCGCACTCACCCAAATCGGCACCGGCACCACCATCCTGACCGGCGCCAACTCGTATAGCGGCGGCACCACCATCTCGGCGGGAGCGCTGCAGATCGGCAATGGCGGCACTTCGGGTTCGATCGTCGGCAACGTGCTGGACAACGCGTCTCTGGTCTTCGATCGATCGGACAGCGTTACTGCGCCCGGCGCGATCACGGGCTCTGGAAGCCTCACGCAACTCGGCAGCGGCACGACGATCTTAACTGGGGCGAATAGCTACGCCGGCGGCACCACGATTTCGGCGGGCACGCTTCAGCTCGGTAGCGGCGGCAGCAGCGGTTCGATCGGCGGCGATGTCACGGACAACGGAACGCTCGCTTTCGATCGCTCGAACAACTTCACCTTCGCCGGCATCATCTCGGGCTCCGGCGGTGTGCATCAGTTCGGCAGCGGCACGACAACGCTGAGCGCGACGAACACCTACAATGGCGCGACCGTCATCGACAACGGCATGTTGCTTCTTGCCGGATCGATCGCGAGTTCGAGCGTCTCGGTCAACAGCGGCGGCATCTTCGCGGGCAGCGGCAACCTCGCTGGGCTGAGCGTCAACAGCGGCGGCACCGTGTCGCCGGGCAACGGCGGCGTCGGCACACTCAACGTCGGCGGCAATCTGACAATGGCCGCCAATTCGACCTACATCTACGACGTCTCGCCGGCGTCGAACGATCTGTTGCAGGTGACCGGCACGGCGTCGCTGAACGGAACGCTCGTCATCAATCCGACGGGCATCGCGCCGGGATCAGCGGTTTATCACGTGGTCGACTCCGGCGGCCTCAGTGGGACCTTTACGGCCGTCACGCTCGCGCCCGGATCGCCGCTCACGTTGTTGCCTGAACTCACCTACGGCCCGAACGATGCAACGTTACAGTTTCTGGTCACGGTTTCTTCCGTTCTGACGGGCGGCGGACCGCTGACCATCGGCAACGGCAACAACGGCGACGTCGCCGGCGCAATCGACTTCGCGATCGCATATGACGGCGCGAACGTCTTCCTACCGCTTGCGAGCTTGACGCCGACTGATCTTGCAGCGGTGCTCGAGCAGATGACCGGCGAGGTCAATGTCGGCCTGAAAAGCGTCGCGTTGCGCTCAACGTCGTCGTTCCTCGAAACGATGCTCGATCCGACCGTCGGTGCGCGCACCAATCTCGGCAGCGGCGCATTTGCGATGGCGGCCGCAGATATGTCGGCCGTGCGTTTGGCGGCGAACGGTGCAAGCGACGCCGGTACCGGCAACCACTCGGGTCCGCAGTTCACGGCGTGGGCTGCCGCCACCGGCGAGCAAGACAGCGGCGACGGCGATTTCAAACTTGGCACGCACAAGACGACGGCGACCGAGTTCAGCGGCGAGTTCGGCCTGGATTACGCCTTCTCGCCCGGCGGCGCCGCGGGCGTCGCGGTCGGATTCGGTAACGACGATTGGGATCTCGACACCGACCTCGGAAATGGCAACGCCTCGTTCTACCAACTTGGCGCCTACTTCTCGGAGCGTTTTGCGAAAAACTTCTACTTTGACGCTGCGTACACCTATGCGCACTTCAACGTGACGACCGATCGCGAGGTCGACTTCCAGGGTGTGAACAAGTATCGCGCCGATTTCAACACCACGAGTCAGGCGGCGCGTTTCGAATTCGGCCACATCTTCACCATCGAACGCGGCCAGGCGCTGTCGCCCTATATCCGCTTCCAGGCGACGGACATCAGCACGCCAAACTATGAAGAGGTAACGACCGCCGGTTCCTCGGCCTATGCGCTGGCGTTCACGCGCAACCGGCACTTCGACTACACGACCGAGCTCGGCGCGGCTTGGGATGACGTTCTGAGTTCGGGGAGCGACTCGTTTACGGGCCTGCGCGCGCGTCTCGGCTGGCTCCACGACTTCGGCAACACGCTGTCGGACACGGCAACGTTCTCGGCATTCAACGGCGCCAGTTTCAAAGTCTACGGGGTGTCACCGGCAGCGAATGCCGCGCACCTGATGGTCGGCATCGAGCACGACATCGGACCGGTCGCGCTGTCGCTGAACACCGAAGAGACGTTTGCCGGCGACGCGCAGAGCTACGGCGGTACGGCGAGCATTGCCGTGCGGTGGTGAACGCCGGGCGGTCGACGGAATTCGGAACGAAGCCGGCCACTTGTGAGGCCGGCAACAGGAATTGGGGTTGTGGAGGGGTAGATGGGCTTTTCATCGTTGCAAAGTCAGGGCGTTAAGCCGGCGGCTCCAAGCGCGAATGCAATCAGATCGCGCCGCGGTTCGGTGGTCGCGGTACGACTGCTTATGGCTTTGTTGGTTACGAGTAACGGGGCCCCGTTGGCCTGGGCCGCAGGCTCAAACTCGACGTCGCCCGCGTCACCAACAACGACCAGTCCGAGCTACTACTACAGTACGTCGACGCCCCAGGTTGCGACGGTCGGCGCCGGCACTTGCGCCTATCAGTACAACACGGCGATCAACGATGCGAACTACGCTGGTCTGGCGCTGAATGCCACCGGAGCGGCAGCTGCCGTTGCCGGCGCTACTGCTGATCAGGTGCTCGACGATGCCGAAACCGTGACTTACGGCGAGATCGCGGCGTCGATCGAGGTCGCGGGCACGGCGCTCGACGGATCCACCGCCGCGTTTGAGGTCGCGGGCGTCGGACTTGATGAAGCGGCGGTCGGCGTTGCCGTGCCGCTCGACGCCGGCGGCGCCTCGCCGGGGCTTATCGCCGCTGCGACGGGTTTGGAAACAGCTGGCGGACTTATGGCGACTGCCGGCGGTTCGCTGAACACGGCGGGTGCCGGATTTACCGCGCTCACGGCAGAATCAACCGCGGCCTCCGTATCCAAGGCTGCGGAGATCATCGGCCTCGGCTCGACGGTGTTGGGCGTCGCCGATCAGATCTATGCGCAGTCACTCTCGGCCGCAGCGTCCGTCCTTCCCTTCTGCGACTCGGAGTTCACCGGAACCATCGTGGGCGACGCGAATATCTACGCGGTCCAAGGCATTTCGGCTGACGATGGTCACATCTCGTTGGGCGACCCCGACGGTGTGCACTACTCGGACGGCATCACGCTGGGCGGCGGCGCGCTCTCCGGTGCTGGCTATGGCGGATTGTTGGCCGAGACCGGCAGCGCTCTGGACATCGCTATCGGCAATGGCGCCAAGGCTTTGGGTGTCGATCCGGTTGGCCCAACGCCAAGTTCGGCACTTGAAATTGCCATCTGGGGTGCGTCGGCACCGACTGCTGGCTCGGTCGCTTTCGGAACGGGCGCCTACGCGGAGAACGGCGGTCTTGCGCTTGGCGACTATTCGATCGCCAACGGGACCAATTTCAGCGTGGCTGTCGGCCCGTTCGCGGAATCGACCGGCAATGAATCGACTGCGCTCGGCTACCATGCTCAAGCTCTAGCAGACGACACGATCGCGCTTGGCGCCGGATCAGTGGCCGCTGCAGCGGGCTCCGTCGTCCTTGGCGCCCACGCGCAAGCGCTCGGCGTCGATTCGACCGCGGTCGGTTTCACCGCGCAGGCGCTAGCCGACTACTCAACCGCAGTGGGCGATTTCTCAACGGCGGCAGGCCTCAACAGCTCGGCCTACGGCGATCACGCGACAGCCGGCGGTGACGATAGCACCGCTGTCGGTACGCATTCTCAAGCGGACCTTGCGAACAGCTCTGCGTTCGGCGACACGGCTCTTGCGCACGGCACAAGCAGCACCGCGCTCGGCGATCACTCGTCAGCGATCGGCGATTTCAGCATCGCGGCGGGCTACATGGCCACGGCCGACTTGGCGAACGGCGCTGCGGTCGGCTCGAGCGCTCATGCTGGCGGCGCCAGCAGCTCCGCCTTTGGCGACCATTCGACTGCGGGCGGCGAGTTCAGCATCGCTGCCGGCTACATGGCATCCTCCGCGGGCGTCAGCAGCGCGGCCTTGGGAGACCATTCGTCGGCTAGCGGCGATTTCAGTGTTGCGTCCGGGTTCGGTTCGGTTGCGAACTCGACGAACAGTTCGGCCTACGGCCAAGGCGCGATGGCGCTTGCTTCCAACGCGTCGGCCTTCGGCAACGGCGCATCGGCAAGCGGCGCGTCTTCGGTCGCCGTCGGCGACAACGCTTC
>JAFEBQ010000056.1:0-842 GCA_018242585.1 Planctomycetota bacterium | reverse complement strand
GCGGCGTACGGCGACAACTCGACCGCCACGGGCGCCAATTCGACGGCTGTCGGTCCGAACGCACGTGCGCTCGGCTCGAGCTCGTCGGCCTTCGGCGACGGCGCGGCGGCGCTCGCGGACGACGCCACGGCGATCGGTCAGTTCGCGACCGCGTCGACGGCGAGCTCGACCTCGCTCGGCTTCCATTCGGCGGCCACGGGGACGAACTCGACCGCGCTCGGATCCAACTCCGTCGCGACGGGCAGCAATTCCGTGGCGCTCGGATACAACTCCGTCGCGGATGAGCGAAACACCGTATCAGTCGGCACGCGTGATCCGGGCGGCCAGCGGCGCATCACGAATGTCGCAGCCGGCTATGAGCAATACGACGCGGTTAACTTCGGGCAATTCTCCGCCGCGATCGCGGGCGTGGCAGCGGCGCCGACGCTTCAAACGCCTTCGGCGCCGGGGAAGACCACCTTTAACTTCAACAGCGCCTACTTCGAGGGTCAGACCGGATTTGGCATTGGACTGGCGCATCGCTTGAACATAAACATTCCGACGGTCATCGATGCGACGGTGTCCGAGGGCTCGAGCAGGGAATGGGTGGCACGTGCGGGGTTCTCGGTCGAATTCTAGACTGAGAGGATCTAACGCCGGATGGATTTGCGAACTGTCTCGTCGGCCCGCGTTGCGTGGGCCGTCGTCGGGGTGCTTCTGGTCGCCGTCATCGTAGGCTTGCTCGCCTGGTTCGGTGTGTTCGGCGGCGAGCGCAAGAGCTACACGGAGATCGCGCAGCTGCGCGCGGCCGAAGACCGCTCGCACGCGCCGCGGATGCGCCTCGAAGCGCAATATCCAGGTCC
>JAFEBQ010000055.1 GCA_018242585.1 Planctomycetota bacterium | reverse complement strand
CTCAAGTGCATAACAGGCTCTAGGAGCAATCGATGACTTCATCCGACCTGCGCACCCGATTGCTCCAGGGAATCGTGATTCCGGCCAGCCCGTTGGCGCTGACGGCCGAGCGGCGCTGGGACGAGCGGCGACAACGAGCCCTGGTCCGTTACTACGCGGCGGCTGGCGTCGGCGGCCTGGCTGTCGGCGTCCACACCACGCAATTCGCCATCCGCGAACCGCGCTATGGACTCTATGAACCGGTGTTGCGGTTGGCGGCCGAGGAACTGTCTCGCGCCGCGGCGGGTCGACCGCTCGTCCGCGTAGCGGGCGTTTGTGGCGCAACCAGGCAAGCCGTCGCCGAAGCCAGCACGGCGCGCGAGCTGGGCTACGATGCGGCGCTGCTGAGTCTGTCGGCCCTGGCCAAGGCCAGCGAGGACGAGCTGGTCGCACACTGCCGGGCGGTGGCCGAGGCGATTCCCGTCATTGGCTTCTACTTACAGCCCACCATCGGCGGGTGCGTGCTCCCGTATTCGTTCTGGCGGCGGTTCGCCGAAATCGAAAACGTGGTGGCGATCAAGATCGCCGCCTTCGATCGGTACAAGACGCTCGACGTGATCCGCGCCGTCACCGAATCGGGCCGCGACGACATCGCCCTGTACACCGGCAACGACGACAACATTGTCGTCGATCTGTTGACACCATTCCGGTTCATGCACAACGGCCAAGCGCGCGAGAGGCGGATCGTCGGCGGCCTGCTGGGTCATTGGGCGGTCTGGACGCGCCGCGCGGTCGAGCTGTTGGAACAATGCCACGCGGCGGTGGCCGGCGACGGGCCACTGGCCCAGAAGTGGCTCACCCGGGCCGCCGAGGTGACCGACATGAACGCGGCCATCTTCGACGCAGCCAACGCCTTCGTGGGCTGCATTCCCGGCGTCCATGAAGCGCTGCGGCGGCAAGGGTTGCTCGCAGGGGTCTGGTGCCTGGACGAGCACGAGCAGTTGAGCCCGGGACAGGCCGACGAGATCGATCGCGTCTGCCGCGCGTATCCACATCTTGTCGACGACAACTTCGTGCGCGAGAACCTGGACAGCTGGCTGGCTTGAGGCGTGGCGCAAGTTTTTTGGTATGCACCGCGCTGACGGATAGCGCTGACGCGCGAGGTTGAAGCAACCCTTCTCCCTCCGGGAGAAGGTGCCCGAAGGGCGGATGAGGGTCCCCGTTGCTGTTGTCTTCGCGATGCCGCACGCGATTGATACGTGACCCTCATCCGGTTCGCTACGCTCACCACCTTCTCCCAGAGGGAGAAGGGTTTTGCGCCGACCGTTAGCAAGGGTATGCTTCGCGAATCGTGTAGCGCCAGCAGATGGTTGTCACCGGGGCCGCAATCTCGCTTGCACAGAGTTGCTGCAAATCGCCACCGGTTTGCCAGGCGAATGTCGCGCCGCGGGCGTGGTCCAGCGACCATTCGAGCGCCGGGCGCGGGACGTCCGCAGGCCACGTTGCCGCGCGGTACTCGCTTCCCAAGCGCTCGGCCGGGCTGTGCAGCCGGCAGGCGATGTCAAAGATCAACGCCTCGCCAGCCTCGTCGGTCGACACGCTCGCCGACCAGTGGCTGCGGCCGGCCATGCCGACCAACAGCGCCACGCGCCGGCCGGCTTGTGTCTCGAAGTGCAAATGTTGCAACGCCGGGCTGGCGGGCCAGCGCTCGTCGGGCGAACCTTCGATCGATTGGAACACCGGCACGACCCAATCGGCCGCGACTTGATATAGCAATCGATGCCCCACTCGATCGGCCTGCCGCACGAACTCGACAATCAACCGCCCAGCGACAATGCGATTGAGATCGGCATCACGTACGCCGGCATTGGTCATTGGGATTTGGTCATTGGTCATTCGATGCGAGCGTCAATCTGAGAAAGCGCGCAAGCCTATTCGTCGTTATCTACCACCGCCGGCCCTTGCCCGACGCGCCAGCGCAGAAATGCGTCCAAAAACCCTTGCAGGGCGTTGCCGTCCAGCACGCTTTGAAAGTTGCCGACCAGGTGACCGGTTCGCGAGTCCTTGACCCGCTGGTCCGGGTGCAAGAAGTAGTTGCGAATCTGCGAGCCGAATCCGGTCTTGGCCTGCGACTGGTACTTGGCCGCTTGCGCCGCTTCGCGCTTTTCTTCCTCGGCCCGGGCCAACCGCGCTTTCAGCATCTTGATCGCCAGGGCGCGATTCTTGTGCTGGCTTCGCTCGTTCTGGCAACTCACCACGATGCCGGTGGGAAGGTGGGTCAGACGAATGGCGCTCGACGTTTTATTGACGTGCTGGCCGCCGGCCCCGCTGGCGCGGAACACGTCTTCGCGAATATCCTCGTCGCGGAGTTCGATCTGCACGTCGTCGTTGACCTCGGGCGAGACGTCGACCGCGGCAAAGCTCGTCTGGCGTTTTCCTTCGGCGTTGAACGGGCTGATGCGGACCAGCCGGTGCATGCCCGTCTCGCCTTTCAAGTAGCCATAGGCCATTGGCCCGCGGACGGCGATCGTGGCGCTCGAGATGCCGGCTTCTTCGTTGTCTTGCCGATCGAGGACTTCGACGTCGTAGCCGTTCTTCTCGGCCCACATGATGTACATTCGCAGCAGCATCTCGGCCCAGTCCGAGGCATCGACGCCACCGTCGCGCGAGTTGATCGACACGAGCGCGCCGGCCGCGTCGTGCGGGCCGTTGAGCAAGGCCTTGGTCTCGATATCGTCGACCAGCGGTTCCAACCGGATCAGCTCGGCGCGAGCTTCGTCGTTGAACGTGGCGTCGTCCGACCCCATTTCCAGCATAGCGCCGACGTCATCGAGCGACTTTTCCAGCTCGACCACCGGCTTGACCAACAGCGACAGCGATTTCCGCTCGCTCATCACCGCTTGCGACTTTTGCGGGCTGTCCCAGAATTCGGGCGCGGAGATTTCCTGTTCGATCGCCGCCAGCCGGGCTTGCTTCGTGGCCAGGTCAAAGAGAGCCTCGCAACTGCATTAGCCGCTGGCGAATCCGCTCGGAACGATCAGACAACTCGCGATCCATCGAATGACTCCCTAGGGCGAACAAAACTCTGGCTGAATAGCAGGGGGGAGAGTCGTCACGTCGCGCACAATTGACGCGTGACCCTCATCCGGCGGCTAGCGCCGCCACCTTCTCCCCGAGGGAGAAGGGTTCTTTTTCAGTATCCGGTGAAGCGGGGGTCGATCGGCTGGGCCGAGGCCGCGCTCGCCGTGGCTGAACTCGTATCGTACGCGCCGACCAGCACCACGGTCAACGACCGGGGACCGTGCGCGCCGATGACTAGCGACTGTTCAATGTCGGCTGTCTTGGACGGCCCCGAGATAAACAGCCCGTAGCCTGCGCCGGGAAATTGGAGCCGCGCGTACGCTTCGTGCAGGTGATTGACGATCTCCGCGCGCGGCACGACCAGCACCAGATGTTGCGGCAAGAAGTAAACCACGCGATGCTTGATGCCGGCGTCGGTCACCCAAACGGCGGCGTTCTCGGCCACGCCAAACATGCCTGGCAAGATCGCCACGTCGATGTCATGCACGTGAGCCGGCAGATCGAGCGTATCGAGTTCTACGTTGCCCAGCGCCATACCGGGCACGCGGCAGATGATCTTCTTGGCGTCTTGCATGGGTCCGATCGCGCGGATCGCGTCATCCAGTTGCGACGCGTCGACGACCGAAACCGCCTGCCCGCCGACGCCGGCCAGCGCGTCGCAGAACTGCCGGGCCGGATCGGCGTAGGTGGTCCAACTGCCCGCGACGGTGGGCAGTTCGACGGGTTCGCGCCGGCGGGCGCGCACGGCACCGAGGATCGTATCACGGCTATTCGTGTTTTCTCGCCCGGTCATGCGCGATCCTTCCCGCGCCGTTGGCGATAAAGCTCGCGAAAGCTCTGGCGCGGCGTCGGCGGCATTTCGCGCTGTCGCCCCCAAGGATTGAACCGGTTGTAGACCAGCCAGCGCGGCATGATCGACATCACCCGGCGGCCGACGCCCCCCAGGAACGCATACAGCCGCGGGCGTTGAAACACAAAACTCGTCAGACGCATGGCCAGGCGCTTCGACCCGCTCAGCAATTTGCGCCCGGCGATCACGCTGCGCAGGATCAGCAATTGCTCGTGCAGGTTGATCTTCACCGGGCAGACATCGGTGCATGACGCGCACAGGCTGCACGCAAACGGCAGCGTCGCGTGCTGCGCGGCATCGCGGGCCGGATGCAAAATCGAACCGATCGGGCCGGGAATCGTCGAATGGTAGCTGTGCCCGCCGCTTCGCCGATAAACGGGACACGTGTTCATGCACGCGCCGCAGCGGATGCACTTGAGCGCGCCACGGAACTCGTCGCTGTCCAGAATCTGGCTGCGGCCGTTGTCGACCAAGACAATGTGCAACTCGCCGCCGGGAATCGGCCCGTGGAAGTGGGACGAGTAAGCGGTGATCGGCTGACCCGTGGCCGAACGGCCGAGCAAGCGCAAGAAGACACCCAAGTCACTGGCCCGCGGGATCAGCTTCTCGATCCCCATGCAGGCGATGTGCAGCTTGTTGAGCGAGACCCCCAGGTCGGCGTTCCCTTCGTTGGTACAGACGACGAACCCGCCGGTCTCGGCGATGGCGAAGTTGACGCCGGTGATCCCCGCCTCGGCGGCCAGGAACACATCGCGCAGCTTCTGCCGCGCGGCATAGGCCAGGTACGTGGCGTCGGTCGCGCCGGCTTCGGTGTTCAGGTGCTTGTGGAACAGCGCGCCGACTTCTTCCTTCTTGATATGGATGGCCGGCATCACGATGTGACTCGGCGGCTCCTGACGCAGTTGCACGATCCACTCGCCCAGATCGGTGTCAACCACCGTCACGTCGTGCTGTTCCAAGAACGGGTTCAGGTGGCACTCCTCGGTGAGCATCGACTTGCTCTTGGCCACCCGATGGACGTTGTGCTTCTTCAAGATGTCGAGGACGATCTGATTGTGCTCATCGGCGTTGCGCGCCCAGTGGACGATCGCGCCGCGGCGGGTCGCCTGGGCCTCGAACTGTTCCAGATAATCGCCCAGGCGCGACATCGTGTGCGATTTGATCTGCGAGGCCAGCGCCCGGAGCGCTTCCCACTCGTTTAAGGTCCGCGCGGCCCGGTCGCGCTTGACGCGGACGAACCACAAGGCCTGGTCGTGCCAGTGGGCTCGCGACTCGTTGGCCGTGAACTCGGCGGCGCTTTCGGGATGGGTAATCGGCAGCGAGACTTGCATTAGCCATTCGCTCCCGCGGCCGTGGTCGCCGTAACATTCGGCACGGCACGACCGGCCAAAATCTGCGCCACGTGCATCACGGCCAGCGGCGTGCGCTGGCGGCGAATTAGCCCTTCGAGGTGCATCAGGCACGACATGTCGACCGCGGTCAGCACCTGGGCCGTGGCCCGCTGGTGATCGGCAATTCGATCGAGCCCCATCATGCACGAGACCGCTTCTTCGTTCACCGAAAACGTGCCGCCAAAGCCGCAGCATTCGTCGGGGCGTTCGAGCGTGACAATTTCGATGCCGTCGAGCGAGCCGAGCAGCTGTCGGGTCTTGCTGTAGCTGGGGCCAACGACTTCGCTGCTGCTGGCCAGGCGCAACTCGCGCAGGCCGTGGCAGCTTTGATGCAATCCCACCCGATACGGGAAGCGCCCTTGCCAACCGGTCAGGCCCAGCACGTCGACTAGGTATTCGGTCAGCTCGAAAGTCTTCTTCCGTAGCGCCAGGTAGGTCGGGTCGTCGTGGAAGAACTCGTGGTAGTGCTGACGGACCATTGCCACGCAGCTACCCGACGGGCAGACGACGTAGTCGTACGGGGCGAAGGTTCGCACGAACAACTCGGCCACTGGCCGGGCGTCGGCGGTGCAGCCGGTGTTGGCCATGGGCTGGCCGCAACAGGTTTGCTGCTCGGGGAACTCGACCTGCTGACCGCAGCGTTCGAGGACTTCGACCGTGGCCAGCCCGACGTCGGGATAAAGCTGATCGATGTAGCAGGGGATGAACAGACCGACGCGAGGCAAACCGAGACTCCGATGACAACCGAGGGGCCGGCCCAATCGCGGGCGGGCTTATGCTTTGGGGCAATGGCATAACATGCGTGCCAGCCGTAGGTCAGGCCTTGGCCTGACATGGTTGTGGCCACAACTTCGTCAGGCCAAGGCCTGGCCTACAACGCTGACCGATGGTAATGATACGCTTGTGCCGAAACCATCAGCATAAACGGCGCGATGGGCCGAGCCAAGCGGGGGGCCGGGCATGGTTTTAACCGCGGGTTTGCGGGCATTCGGGCAATCAAATCGACCACGACGACACAACGGGCACGACGTTAGACAGGGGAGGGGAGAGAGGTTTGATGGAAAACTTGTAGGTCAGGCCTCGGCCTGACTCCAGCCTTGTGGAGCAATCGAGTTCGATGGTTGTGGGCGTTTTTTTGTGGTTATAAGAACGTATTCGTCCAACACGTCTAGAAAGTCAGAGTCGTAGCGGTATTCAAGAAAGTCCAGATTCCAAAGCCCAGAATCGCGAATACGAACATTTGGACTAAATAGTCCTAGCCAGTTGTCTGCAGGCGTATCCACAGGGCCAGACTTGCCAACAAGCAATCCAATCAAGTTGCGCTCAATATATGCTCGGTCGCTCGTTGGCCCTGCTTCGTCGTCAACTGCTAGCCATAAAACATGCATCGCACCAATATGCCTGGATACCAGACGTTCGAGATTCTGCTCTGCAGCGCGAGTTTGTGCGTCTGCTGAGCTTCCAATTCCCCAGGTCGGCACACCAATCCTCGGATTCGCTGCGGACATTGCCGCGCCAACGTGAAGGCGAAAAACTGAACCACGATGGTTTCCCAAACCGTCGTTCGATCCTCGATGTGTCCGAAGGCGATTCCAAAGAGTGGCTTTTGAGCCTCGGCTAACACCGTGTGTTCCAACACGGACGACACGCGACTCAACTGACCCTCTCCTAACTTCACCGGGTTCAAAAAAGAGATAAACGCCGCGGCAGGGCCATCCTTGTGAGCCAGTACACGCGGAAAGGAGACGCATTCCATCGATGCTGGTTTCCAGACAATGCAGCGCTTGATAAAGTCGCTCGACATCCCGTTGCCGATGAGGTTGCGATTGCTGGTTTGAGAGCCACTGCAACTGGCGACCGATCCCAAGTCCTTGCATTGGCAAGTCGACCCGACATCCGTGTGCGGAGATAAGTGGTACAAGACGTTCGCGGTACCGCTCACCTGCAAGTACGACTATATCGTCGCCCGGATGAATGCGAGAACGCAAAGAACTCCACACATCGTCAGCCCATTGAAATCGTTCCTTCGCTGACTTGGCGTTTAATGTCTCCTCGTATGGCTCAATGAATTCGTTCGGTTCCAAAAGTCCATATTTGGCCGAAAGGATGAACCAGGAGTCGCACCGTTGCTGAACATATTCACGCGACTTCGTAAAAAGCGCGGAGCAATACAAATCTTTCGCTTGAGCAGCAGTCGATTGCTTTTTGCTAACACAAGATATCAAGCCAACACGAGACATTTCCGACCCTCTCAAACTCACGTAACCTACGACTGCTCGCTTGTTTCGTAGGGTGCCCTGTGGGCACCAAATCATCTCGCGGCGATCACGACGAACTGGGCGTCAACTACTGCGCTGATTCTTTGCTGCCCAGCACGAATGCCAGCAGGCGTTTGGTCATGTCCTTGTCGAAGTCGGCGAGGTGTTTGGCAATCAGGCCGTGCGCGGCCAGTTGCCCGCTGCCCGGATAATCGACGACGATCAACTCGGCCTTGGGGAGCGCCGCCCTAAGCGACTCGGACTCCTCGACCGCCTCGGGACGCTGCTTGACCGTGGCGATGATGAACGCCGGGCAGCCGGCAGGATGCTTCCGCACCTGCAACAAAGGCGACGCCTCGACGAGCGTCGGTTGATTGTCGCCGAATGCGTCGCTGATCATCTTGCGGACGATCGGCGCTCGGGTGGCCGTCAGATCGTAGCTGGCCGTGTCGATCGGCATTACGCCGGCCAGCGCGTCGCTGGGGGCGAGGTCGTGCGCTTGCAAAAACTGCGGCGCGGTCGCCACCAGCGCCACCAGATGAGCCCCCGCCGAATGTCCCAGCAGGAAGACCCGGCGCGGGTCGCCGCCGTGCGTGGCGATGTTCGTGTGGACCCAGGCAACGCCGGCCGCCACATCCTCGACATGAGCCGGATGCTTGACCGCGGGCGTCAACCGATAGTCGAGCCCCACGGCCACGGTCCCCTGGTCGGCCCAGGCCTGGCACAACGCCTTGCCCGAGCGATTATCCTTGTCGCCGTTGCGCCAGCCGCCGCCATGAACCCAAACCAGCACGGGCAGCGAACCAGACGCGGGCGCTTTGGCCGGCACGTACACGTTCAAACTCTGCTTCGAGTCCTGGCCATAGGAGAAGGTCTTGGGCTCGGCACCGGTAGCCGTTCCGACAAATAACAGAGCGCCAACCAGCGCGAGGATCGAAAACAATTTCATGGAACATGCCCCGGAGTGTGTAAAAGTTTTGATTCTAGTTGAGGTTCGAGGCGAATGTCTTACATGGATCAAGGCAGATTAGATCGACCACGACGACACGACGGTCACGACGTAAAGACTTCTTAAAAGAAATTCACCACAGAGGCACAGAGGACACGGAGAAAAGAATGAACTGTCCTGTTTATCTCCGCGTTGTCCTCTCTGTGATCTCTGTGCCTCTGTGGTGAGAATCTCTTTGCTTTAACGTCGTGCCCGTCGCGTCGTCGTGGTCGAATTAGCCTTTGTACCGTGGTCGAATCATATCGCGACAACTCGGTAAAGCCTGACGGTGGTTCATCATACGTGCGGCCGGCGGCTGTCGGCAACAATTGCCGGGCTGGGCTGCGCTGCCGTGCAAATGAAAAAAGAATGACCAGCTAACCGAGCGAAACTGCTCGATTTGCCGGCCCATCATTGCGATTTGAAATGCGCGAGTCAGCAACCACCGGCAGAG
>JAFEBQ010000054.1 GCA_018242585.1 Planctomycetota bacterium | reverse complement strand
CTTGCGCAGCTCGAGGAACTCTTCGATGTCCAGATGCCACGTTTCCAGGTAGGCACAGACGGCCCCTTTGCGCTTGCCTCCCTGGTTCACGGCCACGGCCGTGTCGCTGACGATCTTGAGGAACGGGATCACCCCTTGGCTCTTGCCGCCGGTGCCACGGATGTGCGCGCCGAGCGCGCGAACCCGGGTCCAATCATTGCCGAGCCCGCCCGCCCACTTGGACAACATGGCGTTATCGCCAATGGTCTTGAAGATCTGTGAGAGATCGTCGTCGACCGTCGACAAATAGCACGACGACAGTTGCGGGTGCCGCGTGCCCGAGTTGAACAACGTGGGCGTGGCGGGGGTGAACAGGAACCGCGAAATCAACTCGTAGAACTCGATGGCCCGGGCTTCGCGATCCGCTTCTTGCATTGCTAGCCCCATCGCCACGCGCATCCAGAACCATTGGGGCAACTCGATCGGCTGGCCATCGACGCGGAGCAAGTAGCGGTCATACAGGGTTTGCAGCCCCAGGTAAGCGAACTGCAAGTCACGCTCGGGACGCAGCGCCTCGGCCAGCCGGTCGAGGTCGAACGTGACCATCTGCTCGTCGAGCAGGCCCGCGTCGACGGCCCGCCCCAGGTAGCGCGCCAAGCCGTCGCGATAGGCCTGGTCGGTTTCTTCAGCCGGCGTTGATGTCGACAAACCTTCGGTCGCCAACACACGCTCGCGCATCTCGGCCAGCAGCAATCGCGCGGCCACAAACGTATAGTCCGGTTCGAGTTCGATCCGCGCGCGGGCTGCCATGATGGCCGCCTGGGTGATCTCGGCTTCGGTGATGCCGACGTAAAGTTGGGCGACCGTCTGGTCGAGCACCGGCGCGGCAGCCACCGTCTCGGGCAAGCCGGCACAGGCCGCTTCAATGCGGCGGCGCAGTTGTTCGACGTCGAGCGGGGCATCGCTGCCATCGGCGCGGCGATAGATAATCGCGCGGTTGCGGCGCTGCAGCGCGTGCTGTTCGCGATAGAGCACATAGCGCCGGGCGACACGGTGCTCGCCGGCGGTCATCAGCGTTCGTTCGACCTCGTCCTGGATCCGTTCGACCTGCAGGCCGATGCGACCATCGCACCAACCCAGCACGTGGGCGTTCAACTCGGCGACCTTCGCAGCCAGCGATGATGGCAGCGCCGCGTCGGGGGGCAGACCGAACTCAGCCTTGAAAGCCTTGGTGATGGCTGCGGCAATCAGCCGGCCGTCGAAGGGGACGACGCTGCCGTCGCGCTTACGAACCGATTGCGGCGGCGCAACGGAACCCGACGATGGAACTGAATCGGGATCGGACGAGGAGACCTGAGGCGCAATCGACATGGCTTGGGCACTTCCTGGCAAGAACCAAGCCCGAGGCGCAAAGTGAGCGGTCTTGTCGGAGTGCAGGCGCAGAACGAGAGGTGCGCGCAGACGACATTCCCAGACCCTTTGGACGCGAAGGGCGAAATGGCAACAGCTTGCGGCGGGTATTCGGGCTTAGCGGGCCCCAATGGAGCACGCCTTACCGCTGCGCGACAGCGCCGGATTTACACCGGACTTCCCCCGATTTTCTACGGCCGGGTCATAACCCCCGGCGGCAGCAAGCACCATACCTTGTGGTATGGCGGGCGGAAGCATACTAGGTATCGTCTATTGCCGTCAATGCCCTGCAGACAAACTTTTTTCAAGTTTGATGAGGAGAAGGTCAGTTGTCCGTGGCCCGTTGTCAGTTGTTGTCTGACGAGCTTCTCGCGGCGCGATTGCTAGCTGAATGCCTTTTGCAACTGACAACAGACCACTGACAACTGACAAAAAACAAAAATGCGTCACTTCGCGTTCGCTTTGAGGTGATCCACAAAGAACAAAAACATGTTCGTGTGCTTTGTCCGGCGCGCCGGGATAGTTGAACTCGCACTCGACGCCGAGTTGTTTCAGGCGCTGGGCCAAGGGCGCGCCGAAGTTGGCCGAGTGACGAGGATCCTTGGCCGGCTGTCCCATCGTCGGTGGCGAGTCGTAGAACAAGTAGACCGGCGGCGCGTCGGCTGCGGCAGCGGAGCAGGCGATTGCGCCGACACATTAGAGCACAGTGTCGTGAAAAACTGCGCCACCACCAACAGCGCAAGAGTCAATCCGTTAACAACACGTCGCATATTCCGTGATAACTCAAGAGTGAAACAATCGCTGCACAACTGCAGCGGCCAAACGCGAGAGCCTTCGCCTTCACTCGCAACCAGCAACTCGCAACCAGCAACTTCCCCTACAGCCGTTCCTTCAACTTCTTCAGCTTGGCGAGCAACTCTTCGGCGTGAATCAAGCCGCCGACTTTGACCACGTACTCAAAGGCCGAGTCGAGGGCGCTGTGCATGCTGTGGGGAGCCTTGGCGCGAGGCGCGACGCTGGCCTTGGCGCTGCCCGACGACTTTTTCTTCCGCTTCTTGGTTTTGCCCATGGTGGACTTCACATTGTAGACCAGCGAAATCTTGGCGCCGGTTTCCTTGGCGATCTCGGCGGGCGACTTTTCGGGATGGGCGGTCAGTGCGTCGCGCACGGCGGACGACTTGCTCTTACCAGCGGACTTGGCCATGGGGACGAATCTCCAGAAGTTGAATAAATCGGAGGGCGTCTGTCGTCGCCCCTGGGGTCTACCCTAATTGCTGGAATCGCGCAACGGAAGTGAAAACCTACGTCCTCGTGTGTATCGCTACAAAACCTTAAGCCTTCAGGGGGGGCTTAAGGTTGGCGACCGTCATGCACGCTGCCAGCGCTTGAATCCTGCTTGACGTGCTGGAGTCGCGATCGTATTGTACCGATAGGTTAATTAACCAAATGGTATATTAAGATGGTCGCCGATCAACTCAGCTCGACGTTCGCCGCCTTGGCCGATCCGACGCGCCGCGCCATTTTGGCCCGGCTTTCCCGCGGGGAAACCTCGGTGTCGGAGCTGGCCGAGCCATTCAAGATGACCCTGCCCGCCATCTCGAAGCACTTGAAGGTGCTCGAACGGGCCGGACTGATCACCCGGGGGCGCGAGGCGCAGTGGCGGCCGTGCCGACTGGCGGCGGCGCCGCTGAAAGATGTGGCTGGCTGGCTCGAACGCTACCGCAAGCACTGGGAAGAAAGCTTCGACCGGTTGGACGACTACCTGAAAGAACTTCAAGCCAAGGATAAAAAGCATGGCCGCAAAAAATAGCGACGCATCGGGAACATCCACCGGTGATACGAGCGACCGCGAGTTGGTCGTGACGCGCGTGTTCGACGCGCCGCGCGAGCTGGTGTTCGAAGCGTTCACCGATCCGAAACATCTGGCCAACTGGTGGGGACCGCGCGGATTCTCGACGACCACGCGCTCGATGGACCTCCGTCCCGGCGGCGTGTGGCGATTGGTGATGCACGGCCCCGACGGGCGCGACTACCACAATCGGATCGTCTATGACGAAGTGGTGCGGCCCGAGCGGATTGCATTCCAGCACGTTCCCGACGCCGAGTGCGAACCGTCGATCCACCGGACCATCATCACCCTTGAAGCTTTGGGGGAGCAGACGCGCGTTACCTTGAAGATGGTATTCGAGTCGGCCGAGGCGCTAGCCTTCATCATCAAGAACTATCGGGCCGATACCGGCGCGGTGCAGACACTCGAACGGCTGGGGGAATTGCTCGATGGGTTGTTCGCCGAAAGCCCGGCCGCGCGGGAGCAGGTGTTCCGAATCTCGCGGGTGTTCGACGCGCCGCGGGCGTTGGTCTATCAGGCCTGGACCGAGCCGGCCATGTTGCAACATTGGTGGGGGCCGAAAGGTTTTACGTTTCGCACGGGGCGGAACGATGTCCAGCCTGGCGGCATGTTCCATTACGCCCTCGTTTCGCCCGAGGGGCGTGAAATGTGGGGACGTTGGGTTTTTCGCCAGGTCGTCGCGCCGGAATTGTTGTCGTTCGTGGCGTCGTTTTCCGACGCCGACGGAGGTGTAACGCGGCATCCGTTCGCGCCGGAGTGGCCCTTGGAAGTATTGTCGATCGTGCATTTCAGCGACGTTGGCGACAAAACGCAGATCGAGATGATTGGCCTGCCGATCCACGCCAGCGAACAAGAGCGGCAGATCTTCCGCGGCGGCCGCGACAGCATGCAACACGGCTGGACGGGCACGCTGGACGAACTGGCGGCGTTCCTAGCGACACAGCACAGCGAGTAGCGCTGGCACGATTGTCGACATGGTGAGAGAACGTCGCGGATCGAAGAACTGTTGCCCATGCGTTCGATAGCGCTAGGACGAAACGCTGGCGGTTTTTGCAACGCGCGGGTAAAACGACAGCTCGTGTGTTCGGTGATATTGGTCATGTGCGAGTGTCTCATCACCGAGCGCGCGGCAAGCCTTCTCCCCGGGGGAGAAGGGTAAATCAGGCGGACCATTCATTCACTCGTAACGAGCGAGGCCTAGCATGCGCATCGTCAAAATCATTCTGTTGGTTATCGTGATTCTGGTGGCGGCCTTCATCGGCGTGGCGGCCATGCAGCCAGCGACAATGAGCGTCGAGCGTTCGACGATGGTGGCGGCCCCGCCGGCCGTGGTCTTCAACGAAGTGAACGACTTCCACCAGTGGGAGGCTTGGAGCCCGTGGGCCAAGCTCGATCCCGCGGCCAAAAACAGCTTCGACGGCCCATCGTCGGGCGTCGGCGCTGGCTTTGGCTGGTCGGGTGACAGCAACGTCGGCGAAGGGCACATGGCGATCACCGAGAGCAAGCCCGGCGAAATGGTTCGCATCAAGCTCGATTTCAAGCGGCCGATGGAAGGGACCAACGACGTGGTGTTCAAGTTCGAGCCGGCCGACAACCAAACCAAGGTCACCTGGTCGATGAAAGGGGAAAAGAACCTGGTCGGCAAGGCGATGGGGCTGGTGATCGATTGCGACAAAATGATCGGCGGCATGTTCGATCAAGGTCTGGCGTCGATGAAATCGATTGCCGAGGCGAATGCGAAGAAGTGAGAGTAGTCAGTGGTCCGTTGTCAGTAGTCAGTTGTGGGAGAGGTGTCTTGTGGATACTGCCTTGCATTGACTTCGTAGCGGAACACAACTGACCACGGACAACTGACAACGGACTAATCGAAATGCCCCGCGTTGTCTTCACTCCGAACCTCAAGCGCCACGTCGAGTGTCCCGACGTCATGGTCGATGGGGCAACGGTGCATGATGCGCTCGCGGCCGTGTTCGTCGGTCGCGAGCAATTGCGCGGCTATATTCTCGACGAGCACGGCCGACTGCGCAAGCACATGGTCGTGTTCGTCGATGGCCAGGCGATCAAGGACCGCGACGGGCTCAGCGATTCGGCGAGCGAACAGAGTGAAATCTACGTGATGCAAGCCTTATCGGGCGGCTAGCGCGGCGAAGCGTTGGCCCAGGACCGATCTCGGCAAACCAAGGACCGCACCCATGAGCGATCGCGTCTACCTGGCCACGCGCAAGGGAATGTTCACCGTGGCGCGCGGCGCGTCGGGCTGGAAGATCGACAAGGTTGACTTCCTGGGTCAGAACGCCAACATGCTGGTCGAGGATCCGCGCGACGGTGCCCTGTATGTCGCGCTCGACCACGGTCACTTCGGCGTCAAGCTGCATCGCTCGCGCGATCGCGGCCAGTCGTGGCAGGCCTGCGCCGTGCCGGTCTATCCGCAACTCACCGACGACGATCGCCGCCGGCAGGCCGAGGCGGGCGAGATCGGCGCGCGGCGCGACTTTTCGAGCCTGAAAGAGATTTGGGAACTCACGCCCGGCGGCGCGGACCAGCCGGGCACGCTGTGGGCCGGCACGATTCCCGGCGCGTTGTTCCGCTCGCGCGATTACGGCGATTCGTGGGAGCTGATCGATTCGCTGTGGAATCGGGACGAGCGCTGGAAATGGTTCGGCGGCGGCAAGGACAGCCCGGGCATTCACTCGGTGGCCGTCAATCCGCGCAATAGCCAGGAAGTAACCGTCGGCATCTCGTGCGGCGGAGCCTGGGTGACCGAGGACGGTGGCGCGACGTGGCAGTGCCGCGCCGCGGGCATGCGCGCCGAGTACATGCCGCCAGAACAGGCCGGCGATCCCAACGTGCAAGACCCACACCGGTTGGTACAGTGCCCGGCCGCGCCCGAGGCGATGTGGGTGCAGCATCACAACGGTATCTTCCGCACCACCGACGGCGCGCGGTCGTGGCAGGAAATCCGGCCGGTCGAGCCGTCGGTGTTCGGCTTTGCCGTCGTCGTGCATCCGCACGATGCGAACACCGCCTGGTTCGTGCCGGGGGTCAAAGATGAATGCCGCGTGCCGGTGCAGGGCAAGCTCGTCGTCACACGCACGCGCGACGGCGGGCGATCGTTCGAGTTGCTAACTGGCGGACTGCCGCAAGAGCATTGCTACGACATCGTCTTTCGCCACGCGCTCGACGTCGACAGCTCGGGCGACCGGCTGGTGATGGGCAGCTCGACCGGCTCGCTGTGGATTTCCGAGAACGGCGGCGCGTCGTGGACATGCGTCGCGAATCATTTGCCGCAAATCTATTGCGCCCGATTTGGGCATTGACGCGAACAACTCGCACGCGTCGTCGTCCGCCATTAGCCCCCGGTCAATGACCGGGGGCCTTGTGGATAACTTCACTCGACGAGCGCCACGATCACTCGTCGCGCGCGAGTTGCGCCTCGAACCGTCGATCGGGGATCAGCCACAGGCACGCCACCAGGGCGTACAGCGCGATGGCCAGCCAGGGTCGAACAAAGGCCAGCGGAATCGCCGCCAGATAGATGATCAACGAGGCCTTTCCTTTCAGGTCGGCGCCGAGCGCCGCCCGCAACTTTTCGTTATGCTGCTCGCGCACGAGCGCCCGTTGCAAGATGTGCCAGGCCACCGCCGACATCAAGAACACGCCCCCATACAGCGCCGTCGGCAGGGGCGCGAAGTCGTTCTCGCTCATCCAGCCGGTGGTGAAGGGAATCAGCGACAGCCAGAACAACAGGTGCATGTTGGCCCACAGCACGCCGCCGTTGATACGCTCGGTCAAATGCAATAGATGGTGATGGTTGTTCCAATAGATCGCCACGTAGACAAAGCTGATCACGTACGCGGTAAAGATGGGCGCCAAGCCGCGCAGGGCGATCCAGTCGGTCCCGTGCGGCACTTTCAGTTCGAGGACCATGATCGTGATGATCACGGCCATCACGCCGTCGCTGAACGCTTCGAGTCGTGAAGTTTTCATGCACGGTCCTGTTGAGAAGATAAAATGTCTGGCGTGCGCATCACTTTAGGGAACGGTTGGCGATTGCGGGAGTGGGTGGCGCAGGGCTCGTGAGGACGCCAGGCGTTTTGTTGGTAAGGCAAAATACGGCGCGGCAGTGACCCTCATTCGGCCTTCGGCCACCTTTTCGCCGGGGGCCGGGGGAGAAGGGCTCGTGCGGGCCGCGTGGCAAGGGGCGCGTGAATCGGTAGGATAGTCTCCATGCCTAAGACCTTCGTATCTCGATCGGCGTTGAGCTTGGCCGTTGTGACGCTGCTGATAGATGCACGCGCGACCGCTGCTGACGACGTGGCCCCTACGGTGGCCGAGTTGCAGCGGCAGTATGAAGACTATGCGCTAACGCATGCCGGCGATCCGTTTCGTGGCGCCAAGTTGTTCAACAGCGATCAGCGCGCCAAATGCGCCGTCTGTCATCGAATCGGCAAATACGGCGGGCAAGTCGGCCCAGAGTTGACGGTCATTGGCGGCAAGTTCGATCGGCCTCATCTGGTCGAGTCGCTGCTCGAACCGTCGCGGCAGATCGTCGAAGGCTTTCGGACCAGCACCCTCCAAACCAGCGACGGCCGAGCGCTGGTCGGCATCGTGCGCGAAGCGCCAGGCGGCCAACTGCAGGTGGCCGGCGTCGACGGCAAGGTGGTCGAGCTGCGCGCCGACGAGGTCGAATCGCGCCAGCCGAGCGACAAGTCGCTGATGCCCGAGGGGCTGGCCACGCAATTGTCGCGAGAAGAGTTTACCGACCTGGTCGCGTATCTCGAATCGCTGCGCCCCGGTGGCAAAGTGACGCCCGGCGCTGGAATTGCCGGTGCGATCGAGTTGCCCGCTGGCTTCCGGATGTCCGTGGTGGTCAAAGGGCTGAGCGGCGCGACGGCCCTGGAATGCTTGCCCGATGGACGCATTCTGGTTGCGGAACAAGCGGGGCAGTTGCGGTTGGTTGCCGATGGCAAGCTGCTGCCCGAGCCGGTCGTCACGCTGCCGGTCGACAGTACGTGGGAGCGCGGCCTGCTCGGCGTGACGATCGATCCTGACTTTGCGCAGAACCAGTTCATTTACGTCGTCTGGGTTGCCAAGGAGCCATACCCTCACCATCGTCTCAGCCGCTTCACGCTGCGCGGCAACGTGGCCGAGACCGGCAGCGAGCTGGTTCTGCTCGAAGGGGACGACCAGCGGCAACTCGGCGGCAAGGTGCAAGCTGGCCATCAAGGGGGAGCAATTCACTTTGGCCCTGACGGCAAGTTGTACGTCGCGCTCGGTGAACAGACCGCCGAGCTGCCGGCCCAGAAGCTCGATACACTGCAAGGGAAGCTGCTCCGTTTGAATCGTGACGGCAGCGTGCCCGACGACAATCCGTTCGTGGCCGACACGTCGGGCAAGTACCGCGCGATCTGGGCGCGCGGCTGTCGCAATCCGTACACGTTCGCCTTCGATCGCGCGACGGGAACGATGCTGATCAACGACGTGGGCGGCAAGTTCGAGAAGATCAACCGGGGCGCGGCCGGCGCGAACTATGGCTGGCCACTGGTCGAGCACGGGCCGACGAGCGCGCCGGGCATGACCGGCGCGATTCACACCTATCCTCAAGCGTCGATTGCCGGCGGCGACTTCGCGCCGCACGGCAAGACGTGGCCCGAGGCGTATCGGGGACAGTATTTCTTTGCCGACTTCGTCCACGGTTGGATCAAGACGCTCGATCCCGCGCGGCCGGAGCGAGTGAGCACGTTTGCCAGTGGCTTGCGCCGGCCGGTCGACTTTCGGTTCGGCGACGACGGTGCGCTGTATGTGTTGCTGCGCAACGCGTGGGTGATCGACGGCAAGTTCGTCGCCGGCACCGGCTCGCTGCTAAAGATCACCCCGCCAAGGATGAAGTAGGTGGTTGTCACGATGGAGTGCGAATAAGAAGTCGGACTGCCTATCGCTTCCCTAAAACCGGTAGGGTCGCCATTGCGTTCGCGCCGACGACAATTAGGCGACTGAAGCGTCAACCAAAGCAGGCGGATGACTGGGAGTTCGGATTTTCAAAAGTAGACAAGCGGCTCGATTTTCATTCGTTTATCAACCGTTTGGTCGACGTGGCGAAAGTCCGCGGCTTTGTTTAGAGCTGCCTGCGCGGCGCTGCGATACCGCGAATGAGTGTCATTTCTGCATCGCTCAGTCCATAAACGTCAGCGACAATGCGATCGATTTCGTCCTGGTCAGTCGACTGGTCGACGGAGAGCAGCTTGTTAATCGTCCGCTTGCCGACAGACTCGAAGCGCGGGATGCAGATTCGGCGTAGGTACTGTGCCTGGAAGCGCAGGAAGTCGCCCCGCATCTTGACGCCGTACATCCAGACAAAGAACTTGCCCACTGACGAGCAAAGAATCGTTCGTAGCGCTAGCAAATCCCATTGCTCGGAAGCGACGAAATACAGATTGTGGTGCGGATACAGCTTCCCAGGCTCAAAGACGATAAGGTTATTGGCTTTGATGTCAGGGATCAAAAGCTTGGGTAGCTTTTGCAGGCCAGGATAAATCCTGTCGATCGTCCGATACCATCGCAACTGATCGCGTTTGGCGACATTCCTGCCTTGCAAGCGTAAGCGATGGCGATCGAAATACTTCTGGGCTTTGGGGAACCGCTTAAGATCAATTAGCTCCGCCGTGTCGCCCACGAATGGGTTAATGACGCATTGCTCTCGCCAATGCACCGACCCTGATGCGATGTCCTTGGTGGTGACGAGCGGCATGAGCAGACTTGGCTCGACTTCGTCCAGGTGTCGGTCGACGATGAATACATTGTCGGCGCCAGTCGCGACACCGATGCCTACTCGACATCTCGAAGCCACATTGCCCAATGCGACACATTCTGTCTCTAGAGCCTGTTATGCACTTGAGA
>JAFEBQ010000053.1 GCA_018242585.1 Planctomycetota bacterium | reverse complement strand
TTATTAAGACTGACAGAGGACTAGATTCCCGCCTGCGCGGGAATGACGGTTTCGATAGGCGCGCTACAAGGAATTGAAACGCGTTCCGAAAGATTACGATCGTTAACTTTCGCGGCCTCTGCCGCCCACTTTTTGCCGCTAGCGGGCGGTTGCCAGATTCGTAATCGAACGGGACTGAAGTTGCCTGCCCGGGCGTGCCGTTGACTATGAGTGGGGGAGCGCCTGGCGGCGCTCGGAAAGGATTCGCTCCTTAGCCCACGGATCGTGCGATGAGCATCAGCGGCGTATCGAACTCGACCAGCCAGACACTGGCCGCGTACTTTGCCCAAAACTCGAACAGCGCGTCGGGCGGACATCGGGCCCACGGCGGCGGTGGACATCATCATCACCAGGCGGCCGCCGCCAACGATGGCGACGGTGGCGCGCAACAGGCGAGCGCCGCCTCCTCGTCGTCGGGTAGTTCGTCAACCGATTCGCTGTCCCAGTTGCTGCAATCGCTGATCGATCAATTGAGCAGCGGCAACACGCAAAACCAGCAACAGCAGAACTGCGGCTCACAAAGCAACACAAGCGGCGCGTCGAATGGCGCGTCGCCTGCGGCGAATGTCGGTAATCTGTTGAACGTCACGGCCTGATCGGCCGTCGAAGCGGGAGCAGAGCGATCGTTACGACGATTCGCCCCAAGCGCCGGCACAGACGCTGATACAGCCGTTCATGCCGCCACCCATTCCGCCCATGCCTCCCATGCCGCTGTCGGTAAAGCCGTTGCTGCCGAACGCGCCGCCGTTCCAGCCGTTGTTCATGCCGTTACCCCAAGTGCTGCTGTTCCAGCCTTGGGTGAAGAAGCTTTGATTGGCGACGGTCATGGCCTGGGCCACGTCGGCCAGTTCCGAGACGACTGAATCGCGGACACTCTTCAGGCCGACAATCACACCGATCACTAGGGTGGTGGCGACCAACATGATTTCCGCCGAGACCACGGCGCCGATTTCTTCGTTCCAAAGTCGTCGCATGACTCGCATGGCTGTGTTTCCCCGCTCTAGCGTGCCTTGAAGGGCCGCGGGCGCGCTCCGCATCGCGGGCGGCGCCGGGCCTGGTTCGCTTCCAGAAAAACCTAGGTCACGGTTCCCGGGATGTCGCACGAACCGGTGGAGAAAACGCCGGGAATTAATGGGCCGTTGCCGATCATCAACCGGCCGGAGAAGAGATGTTGCCTTTGGGCAACATTGAAGAGTTCTGGGCGAAATCTCGGGTGGCCCAGCCGCTTGCCGGCTGGGTCGCACCAGCGACAAGAAGAGCCCTGTGCTGCCTATACGTCGGGAAGCCCCGACGCTTTTCTTGTTGCTGCGCAACCGCGGCCGGCGAGCGGCCGGGCCATCCGAAGTTCGATCTCTCGGCGAAGTTACTGACGGCGGGCCTGGATCACCCGGGGCAGGTTCCGCGAGTCGCGTACCGTGGGATGGGCCGCCAGCCGGCCGTCGGCCTCGATCAGCCCCAGCACGTCGGCCTCGATCTGCGGGCTGATCTCCATCAACAGCCACCCACCCGGTCGCAACCGCTCGGCCGCTTGCGGCACCAGCCGCTCGATCACATCGAGCCCGCGCTCGCCGGCGGCGAGAGCCAGGTGGGGCTCAAAGTCGCGCACGTCGCGGGGCAGTTCGGCCATCTCGCTGGTGCGAATGTAGGGCGGGTTGCTGAGCACGAAATCGAACTGCCGCCCGGCTGGCACTTGGGCAAACAAATCGCTCTCGACAAACTCGATCCGCTCGCCCACGCCGTGCGCGGCCGCGTTCTCTTGCGCGATGGTCAAGGCCGCGGGGCTGATGTCGATGGCCGTCACGCGGGCCGTCGGCAGATACTTGGCGGCGCAGACCGCCAGAATGCCGCTTCCCGTCCCCACGTCGGCAATTGCCGGCGGCGCGCCGTTCGACGTGTGCTGCTTGGCCAGGTCCAACAGTTGCACGACGATGAACTCGGTCTCGGGGCGCGGCACCAGCACGTCGGACGAAACCCGAAACGACAGCGAATAAAACTCGCGTTTGCCGACCAGGTAGGCGACCGGCTGACCGGCGGCGCGCTGCTTGACCATCTCGCGATAGGCGGTTCGCGACGCTTCGGGCGGCTCTTCGTCAAACCGCGTGTAGAGGGCGATCCGCTGGCAAGCGAGCGCGTGGGCCAAGAGGACTTCGGCGTCGAGCCGCGGACTGTCCGCGCCCTGCTTGCCGAAATACTCGCTGGTCCAGCGCAGCAGCCGGCCGATGGTCCACGATTCGTCGGGCATTTTACTCCACCGCGCCGAATTGCGACCGCAGTTGATCGCGGTCGTAGTCGATCAAGGCCTGGGTCACCGGCGTCAGATTGCCGCCGAGCACCTGGTCCAGCTTGTACAGCGACAGATTGATGCGGTGGTCGGTGATCCGATTCTCGGGATAGTTGTACGTGCGAATCCGTTCGCTCCGGTCTCCCGAGCCGACCAGCGTCTTGCGCGCTTCCGACCGCTTGGACTCTTCCTGCTGGCGGAAGTGCTCGTACAGCCGCGTCTTCAACACCCGCAGCGCCTTGGCCAGATTCTTGTGCTGGCTCTTTTCGTCCTGACACTGGACCACGATGCCCGTGGCCAGGTGCGTCAGCCGGACGGCCGATTCGGTCTTGTTCACGTGTTGGCCCCCCGGACCGCTGGCACAGAACAAGTCCTTGCGATAGTCGTCCGGCTTGAGATCGATTTCGACGTCTTCCGGCTCGGGCATGACCGCCACCGTGGCCATCGACGTTTGCAGGCGGCCTTTGGCTTCGGTCTCGGGCACGCGCTGCACGCGGTGGCCGCCGCTTTCGTATTGCAGCACCCGGTAGCTTCCCTCGCCCGAGATGCCCAGCACCAGTTGCTTGAAGCCGCCGAGTTCCGTGGCGTTCATGTCCAGGATTTCGACCTTCCAGCCGTTCGCTTCGATGTACTTCTTGTACATGTCGTACAGGTCGCGCGCCCACAGGCCGGCCTCCTCGCCGCCGGTGCCGGCGCGGATTTCGAACACGCACCGCGTCCGGTTGGCGTCATCGCCGCCGGCGGTCATTTCGAGTAGCTCGTTCCACAGGGCTTCGCGCTCGTCGCGCAGCCCGGGCAACTCGGCCTCGGCGAGCTCGCGCAAGTCCTTGTCGCCGCCGGCCACCATCTCGTTGGCCTCGGCAATCTGCTGGACCAGGTCTTTGAACCGCTTGTACTTGCTGGCCACCTTGTTCAGCGAGCCGCGCTCGCGCGACAGGGCCGCCAGCTTGTTCGAGTCGCTCAACACCGCCGGATCGATCAACAGCCGGTCGATTTCCTCGTAGCGGTCGAGTTTTTTGTCGAGTTCTTCGCGAATGTTCATGGCACACGAATCCTAACAGACGGTCCGCAAGTTGAGCAGTCATAATCGCTTGCCGCCGACCGCACAAGGTCCGGCAATGCGCCGCGCGGCTAGGGAAGGCGCTCGATCATTTCATCGGGTGGCACGTCCCAAGCGCAGCGCAGGGCGTGGTGAACCGCTAATGAAGCATCGAGGCCTGGTGCATGCTTCCCCACGCCCGAAGGACGGGCGTGCCACCCAGACCTGAGCACATCGTGTGAGTGTCGCTAAGCTTCGGCGCCGACGACTTCGGCCTCGGCGATTCGCTCGAAGAGGAACTCGTCGTCGCGGAAATCGACCCGCACCGTGCTGCCCGACGGGAAATGCCCGCGGAGAATCTCGGTGGCCAGCGGGTTCTGCAGCCGTTGCTGAACCACGCGCTTCAGCGGTCGCGCACCATAGGTGGGGTCGTACCCCTCGGTGGCCAAGGCATCGAGCGCGCGAGTTGTCACGTCAAGTTGCAGTTCCTGCGCCTCGAGTTGACGCGCCAGGTGATGGACCTGGAGCTGCGCGATCTTGCGGGTCTGCTCGCGGTTCAGCGGGTGGAACACAATTGTCTCGTCGATCCGGTTCAGGAACTCGGGCAGGAATCGCATCGAAAGCTGCGCCTTGACGGCTTGCCGCACGTCGTCGTCGGTGCCGCCGCCGCGAGTGATTTCCTGGATCTCTTGGCTGCCGACGTTCGACGTCATGACAATGATCGTGTTGGTAAAGTCCACGGTGTGACCGTGGTTATCGCTTAGGCGGCCATCGTCGAGGACTTGCAGCAGAATGTTGAAAACGTCCCGGTGGGCCTTCTCGATTTCATCGAGCAACACCACCGAGTAGGGGCGGCGGCGCACCGCTTCGGTCAGCGCGCCACCTTCCTCGTAACCGACGTAGCCCGGCGGCGCGCCGATCAGCCGGCTCACCGTGTGCCGTTCCATGAACTCGCTCATGTCCAAGCGGACCATGGCGTTCTCGCTGTCGAACAGCACCTCGGCCAGCGCCTTGCACAGCTCGGTTTTGCCGACGCCCGTCGGGCCCAGGAAGATGAACGAGCCGATTGGCCGGTTCGGGTCTTGCAAGCCCGAGCGGCTGCGACGGACGGCGTTGCTGACGGCGGCGACCGCTTCGTCCTGGCCCACCACGCGCTGGTGCAGACGTTCTTCCATGACCAGCAGCTTGGCCTTCTCGCCTTCCATCATGCGGCTGACCGGAATGCCGGTCCACGCGCTGACGACTTCGGCGATCTCTTCGGGACCGACTTCCTGACGCAGCAGGCGACGGCCGCTTTTGACGGTTTCCTTCGCCCCGTCGCGATCCTTCGTTTCTTCGCGGTCGGCAGATTCGGCTTCCATCCGCTGGAGCAATTCCTTGCGCTTGACGTCCAGTTGATAGAGCCGCTGATAGTCCTGCTCGGGAATCGGGGCCCCGGCGGACTGGCGTTCCTTGATCTGGGTGTTCAGTTGTTTGAATTCGAGTTCGACCTTGTCGAGTTCGGCGCGCACGTTCTCGGTGGCTCCCAGGCCGCGCTTCTCGGCTTCCCACTGTTCGCGCAGGCTGGCGAGCTTGACTTTGAGCTGTTGCATCTCCTCGTTGATTTCAGCGAGGCGATCCTGGGCGTGTTCTTCGGTTTCTTCGGCCAACTGGCGCGACGCCAACTCCAACTGCACCAGCCGGCGCTGCACTTCGTCGATCTCGGTCGGCACACTTTGCAGCTCCATCGCCAATCGGCTGGCCGCTTCGTCGACCAGATCGATGGCCTTGTCGGGCAGGAATCGGTCGGCGATATAGCGATGCGACAGCTTGGCCGCCGCCACCAGGGCCGAATCCTTGATCTTCACCCCCTTGTGATGGGCTTCATAGCGCCCTTTCAGGCCGCGCAGAATGGCGATCGTGTCCTCGACCGACGGCTCGCCGACGTGGACCGGTTGAAAGCGGCGTTCGAGCGCCGCGTCTTTTTCGATGTACTTGCGATACTCGTCGAGTGTCGTCGCGCCGATGCACCGCAACTCACCGCGCGCCAGCGCCGGCTTCAACAGGTTGGCCGCGTCGTTGCCACCCTCGGCCGCACCGGCCCCCACGACCGTGTGCAGCTCGTCGATGAACAGGATCACGTTCTGCGAATCGGACGTTTCCTTGAGCACCGCCTTGAGGCGTTCCTCGAACTCGCCGCGAAACTTGGTGCCGGCCACGAGCGCGCCCATGTCGAGCGCGATCACCCGGCGGTTCTTCAGCACCTCAGGAACATCCGACGCCACGATCCGCTGGGCTAGTCCTTCGACGATGGCCGTCTTGCCCACGCCGGGCTCGCCGATCAGGACGGGATTGTTCTTGGTGCGGCGCGACAGCACCTGGATCACGCGGCGGATTTCCTGGTCGCGGCCGATCACGGGGTCGAGCTTGCCTTGTTTGGCGCGCTCGACCAGGTCGATGCCGTACTTCTCCAAGGCCTGGAACTTGGCCTCGGGGTTCTGATCTTGCACGCGCTGGTTGCCGCGGACCTTTTGCAAGGCCGACAGCAACTGCGCGTCGGTGATTGAATTGGACTTGAGAATCGTCTTGGCCTTGGTGTCGACCTTGGCCAAGGCCAGCAACAGATGCTCGACCGAGACGAACTCGTCGCGCATGGTCGTCGCTTCGCGATCGGCCGCTTCGAGCACTTGCATCAACGAACTGGCCGCTCCCGGCTGCGTGCCCGCGCCGCTCATCCGCGGCAACTGCTTCAACTCGGCTTCGACGGTTTGGTCGAGTTGCCGACGATTGACGCCCATCTTCTCGAAGGCGGCGGCGGCGATGCCGGCCTCGGGTTCGGCCAGAATGCCGGCCAGCAAGTGTACGGCGTCGATCTGCGGATTGCCGCGATCAACAGCCAGCTCTTGCGCGCGCTGGACGGCTTCTTGAGCCTTGAGGGTCAGTTTGTCAGGTCGGAAGGGCATGGGGGTGGAAGTTGCTGGTTGCTAGTTGCTAGGAAATGCAGGACAGAGAAACACGGAACGCGGATCACGAAGTAAAAACTGCTGTGGCCGTTGCGGTGCCAGTAAGGCTTTTTCTTCCTTCACTAGCAACCAGCAACTAGCCACTTTTACTTCTTCACTTCAAATTCCGCGTCGATCGCGTCGTCGTCGCCGCTCTTTTGCTCGCCGCCGTTTTGGGCGGCGCCGTCGGTGGCCGACGCTCCGGCAGCACCGGCGCCGGCAGCCTTGCTTTCGTACAACGCCTTGCTAAAGGCGTGCGACGCCTGCTCCAACTCGTTGGCCGCCGTGCGAATGGCGTTGATGTCGTCGGTCGCCGTGGCGTCGCGGCACTTCTTGATGGCCGCGTCGAGCGGGCCACGATCCTTTTCGGAGATCTTGTCGGGATTCTCCTTCATCAGCTTTTCCAGCGCAAAGACCAGCGATTCGGCCTGGTTGCGGACCTCGGCCAGCTCGCGGAGCTTTTTGTCTTCGGCCGCGTGTGTTTCGGCGTCCTTCCGCATCCGTTCGATCTCGGCTTCGTTCAGACCGGAGGATTGCTCGATCTTGACGGTCTGTTCCTTGCCGGTCCCCAGATCCTTGGCCGACACGTTCAGAATGCCGTTGGCGTCGATGTCGAACTTGACTTCGACCTGCGGCACGCCGCGCGGCGCGGGGGGAATGCCTTCCAGGTTGAACTGACCGAGCAACCGGTTGTCGCGGGCCATTTCACGTTCGCCCTGATAGACGCTGATCGTGACCGCCGTCTGGTTGTCGTCGGCGGTGCTGAATACGTTCTTGCGCTCGGCCGGAATCGTGGTGTTGCGCTCGACCAGCTTGGTCATGATGCCACCCTTGGTCTCGATGCCCAAGCTCAGCGGTGTCACGTCCAACAGCAGCACGTCTTGCACTTCGCCCGCCAACACACCGCCTTGAATGGCGGCGCCGACGGCCACGACTTCGTCCGGGTTCACTCCCTTGTGCGGCTCCTTGCCGAAAATCTTCTTGACCAGCTCCTGGACCTTGGGAATGCGGGTCGAGCCGCCGACCAGCACCACTTCGTCGATGTCCTTCGGTTCCAGCTTGGCGTCCTGCATCGCCTGCAGCACTGGTCCGCGGCAGCGCTCGATCAAATGATCGACCAACTGCTCGAACTTGCTGCGGGTGATGTTCAGTTGCAGGTGCTTGGGCCCGTTGGCGTCGGCCGTGATGAACGGCAGATTG
>JAFEBQ010000052.1:8136-8588 GCA_018242585.1 Planctomycetota bacterium | reverse complement strand
GCCGCCAAAGCAGCCGCGCATGATCTGGACCGAATCTTTCACCACCTCGAACGCCGGCACCCGCTGGTCGCCATAGGCCGGGTGCGGTCGTCGCGTGTAGGGCAGCCCGTAGACGAAGTCCATTTCAACCTCGCCCAACGGCAAGGCCGGCGCGTTGGCGACGATGGCTTCGGGGCCGCAGCGTTGAACCAGCCGGCGGGCGTTGTGCGGATTGGTCTCCAAGTGGGCGCTGCGAGTCATCTCGGCGAACGCGGTCTTATCGGCCACGACTTGTTCGTAGTTGGGCAGTTCGATCGTGTGGGCGTCGGCGGGCAGCGGCTCTTTCGCCCCCAGCCGATAAACCACGCCGCGCAGGTCGCGAAGTTCACGGATCGATTCACCCGCCTGCAGTCGTCGGGCGATTTCGACGATCGTTCGTTCTCCCATACCGAACACAATCAAGTCGGCTTTGC
>JAFEBQ010000052.1:0-8108 GCA_018242585.1 Planctomycetota bacterium | reverse complement strand
TTGTCGCTCCAATAGTCGTAATGCGACAGTCGGCGCAGGCTGGCTTCGACGCCCCCCGCCACCACCGGCACGCCAGGGTACGCTTCGCGCGCTCGTTGGCAATACGCCAACGTCGCCCGATCGGGACGCCGACCGATCTGTCCGCCGGGACTGTACGCGTCGTCGTTGCGTACTTTGCGGTTGGCGGTGTAGTGGTTGATCATCGAGTCCATGTTGCCGGCGCTGATGGCGTAGAACAGCCGCGGCCGGCCGAACTCGCGCCAGGCGTCGCAATTGCGCCAGTCGGGCTGGCTGACGATGCCGACGCGGTAGCCGCAGCTTTCGAGCAAGCGCCCCAGCAGGGCCATGGCAAAGCTGGGATGATCGACGTAGGCATCGCCGGTCACGAAGACGATGTCGACTTCGTCCCAGCCACGAGCCAGCGCTTCGGCCCGCGACATGGGCAGCGGCGCGCGCGTCTGCTCGGCCGGCGGCCGGCGCACCGGCAGCCATGCTGGCGTTGCTGGCAGCACCGGCAAGTTGAAGGCGTCGAAAGTGGCGGTCGAAGTCGACATGCGATCATTGTAGCAAGCGAGTTCCCGAAACGAGGGCATAGCTGCGGATTTCATGCGTAGGGTGCCCTGTGGGCACCTTACCTGCGGTTTCAATCGTTACAGCTTTTCAGTTGGCAAGGGGGCCAGACCCGCGAAGAACCTCGTTGTTTTTCGGCCTTCAACGTCGCCATCAGGTGCTCACAGAGCACCCGACAAAGGCAAGGGAATCCTCGCCTTATGCTCCTCGATTCGCCTTGCGGCTGGGGGCGACTTTCGGGACACTACGCCCCCCATTGGCCCCCCCGCCTGCCCGTCGCTTTTCTGGGCACCTTGTCGATTCTGGTCACACTGTCGATGACGCTTCCCTTTCATCTGGCCGCCGCCGTTGCGCACCGATCGCGCTGCCTTGTTGCGCGCCGTTGTGCGCTGGTTGGCGTGTTGCTCGCGGGCGTGGCAAGCCTGGCCGGGTGTCGGATGTTCTCGACTCCGCCGCCGCCGACGCCATTGGACAACCCGATGCGCGTCTACGCGCCGAGTAGCGACGCCCTTTGGGATCATGTGGTCGACGTGGTCGATGACTACTTCACCATCGAAAAGGAAGATCGTCCGCGGCGAATCGGCGACGTGCTGACGGCCGGGCGGATCGACACCTTCCCGCAAGTCGGCGCGACGCTGTTGGAACCTTGGCTCGGCGACTCGGCCGATTCCTATCAGCGCCTCGAAAGCACGTTACAGACCATGCGCCGCCGCGCGGTAGTGCAGGTGATACCGGCCGACGGCGCATACCTGGTCGAAGTGCAAGTCTTCAAAGAACTCGAAGACCTGATCCGGCCCGAGCTGGCCACCAACGCGGCCGGTTTCCGAGTCGACAACTCGCTGCAGCGCGTCGAGCACCTGGTCGTGGGCCAGCCACCGACCGTGGGCTGGATTCCGCAAGGACGCGACTGCGTCCTGGAAAAACGGATGCTCGCGCAACTGGTCAACCGGATCAACTGCCTGGCGAACAAGCCCGGCGGACCGGCGCATTGATCAGACAGCGCGATTGACGAGCGGAAACGTGCTCGTCGCCGTCGTAGTTGGCGCTGTGGCCAGCGTCGGCGCTATCGCCGGCGCGGCCGGCAGGCGAATGGTGAACTGCGTGCCGCGGCCCGGCGCGCTCTCGACGCGAATCTTACCGTGGTGCGCTTCGATGATATCGCGGCAGGCGGACAGCCCGAGGCCGGTTCCCCCCTTGCCTGTCGCGTCAGGACCTTGCTTCGTCGTGAAGAACGAATCGAAAATCTGGTGCATCACCTCAGTCGGCATTCCGGTGCCGGTGTCGCGCACCTGCAGCTCGACCATCTGCAACTGCGGGTCGAAGCCTAGGGTGATGATAATTCGTCCGCCGTGCGGCATGGCCTGTCGGGCGTTGATCAGCAAGTTCGTCAGCACTTGCTGAATCTGGTTGCCGTTGGCCAGCGCGGGGGGAGCGGCCTGAAGGTTCGTTTCGACGTGAACGCGGTACTTGGTCATCTCGCGTTCGAGCAGCAGCAACGTGTCGTCGATCACGCGCCGCAGATCGGTCGGCTCGAGCGACGTGCTGCGATTGCGGGCAAAGGCCAGAATGCCAGTCGTGATCCGCGCGGCACGCTGGGTCGCGGTCAGAATCTTGTCGAACGCTTTGTCGCGCGAGGCCTGGTCCTGGGAACGCATGCCCAGCTTGGCGTAATTCAGAATCGTCATCAGCACATTGTTGAATTCGTGCGTGGTCGTGCTGACCAACTCGCCCATGGCCGTGAGCTTTTGCAGCCGAGCGACTTGCTGCTTGAGCAAGGCGATTTGTTCCTCGGCGGTGGGAGCTTCGGCGGGGCCAGCAGACATAGCGCGCCTCGTGTGATTTGAACGATACTGGCCGATGCCAGCAGACTAGAGAAAGCGTCGTACTGGTTATCGTCGCACTCGGCTGGGCCGCTGAAGTCAGAACCGCTACAATCGGTACAGCTTCCCACACTGGGGGAGAAGGTGGGCGGTGCTAGCGTGCAGCGTGGCATTGTGGTGAAAATTTGTTCGCTTCATTAGCCCCCGGTCATTGACCGGGGGCTAATGGGACTTTGAAATCATCGTGTCAGAGAACTGAACGCGTCCTCGGATCGTTTCGCTCAAGGAGGAGCAAGCGATGCACACCGTCGAACTGTTGAAGCAAGCGTGTGCTACGGCCCAAGAGCTTGGCTACCAGTTGCGCTATGACAAGCTCGACGGCCTGGGCGGAGCCTGCACGGTGCGAGGCCAGAAGCTGCTGTTCATCGATCTTGAACAGAGCCCGGCCGATCAGTTGGAACTGGTCCTGGCCGCAATCGCTCAGGACGCCGCCGACGCCAAGCTGACGATGCCACCAGCGCTCGACACGCTGATCAAACGCCGCGCGGCCTAAAGGGCGTCAAGCTGGTTCGCTCCGGTAGGATGCACTCCATGCACCTTATTTCGGTCGTCCAAGAGTTGACGGCCTCGATCGTCAAACATCGTTAGAGATCGAGACTTCTGCCCACGAGGCCGTGCAAAACTAAGGTGCATGTAATGCACCCTACAGGAATGCGGATTGCTGGCTAAGATTCATTGCGGTACTTGCGCCAAGGAACGCCGGTCGCGTAGGTCACCCAGCGGCGGCGGATCAATTGCCACGCGCCGTAGACCGTGAATGCCGACAGCGGCGTGAGCAGTGCCGTGTTCAGCGGCTCGCCGCGGAACCAGCCGGCCGCCAAGAGCCACGACCCCGGCACGGCCCACACACCGAGCATCCGCCAGAACGGCTGGGTCAGCACGCCGGTGCGAAAGGTTTGCCAGACGCCCCACAGCATGACGGGCGTCCAGGGCAACATCAGCACCGGAAACGACAGCAGCCAGCCCAATCGCCAATCGACCGGAGCGACGGCCGTTGCGTTCGAGCGAAACAGATGATGTGGCAAGAACCGGTCGAGCGCCGGCGGGTCCATCATCACCAAGGGAACAATCCAACCGAGCATCAAGCAGCCGCACAAAAGTTGCCCGAGCGGGTGGAACAGAAACTTGAAGTCGCGCCAGTGCCGCTGCACGACGAAGTAACCGCCGCAGGCGACCATGATTAGCACCGGGCCGGCGATCAGCTTGTCAAGGAACGAGACCGCGACCAGCACATGGAACAGGCACGGCACCCAACGGGCGGTGCGGCGGCCGTGCGGGCTGTCGACCTGGGCCAGTGAGAAGACCGCGACCGCGGCCGCGACGATTAACGTCAACAGCGCCACTCCGTCGGCCGCCGCGCCGACCAGCACAGCATGCCCGGTGGTCAATTGCACCAGACCGGTGAACAGCCCGAACCGGCTCCCCTGCCAGCGGGCCGTCATGGCCGCGATCACCAGCGCCGTGCCGATCATGGCCAAACCGCTGGGTAGTCGCGAGGCCCAGATCGACTCGTGGCCGAACGCCTTCATCGCGCCGGCGATCAGCCAATAGCTGAGCGGCCCCTGATCGGTCACCGGCGCGCCGTCCAGGCGCGGCACGACGAAGTTGCCACTGGCCAGCATCTCGCGCGCCACGGCGATCGAGCGCGCTTCGCGCGGCGAAAGGGGCCGTTTGTCGCTCAACAGCCAGGGCAGCGTGCCGAGCCCGGCGACCATGATGATGACTGCGGCGCCGCGACCCAGCCGAAGGCGCGCCGCCGAGCCGGCCAGCATGCGCGGCCCCGACAGCAAGCCAGCGCTGGTCGACGTTTCGGCTGCGGAATCAGACTTCATCAAGGCCACCAAACCATCGAAAGCAACAATCAGCCACGGGGGCTGCCTCAAAACAGACGAAAGCCCGGCGGGAGTATAAGACTGACATTCCAGGGGGTCGAGAGGCATTACCCGCCGCTTGGGCCGCCCGGCGCTACCCGGCTTGCTCGATTTAGGGAATAATGAACACGGCGAGCATCGCGGGCGCGGGAACCGTGCCGTGGCGGCGCTCGTCGTATCTTCATGCAGCCAGGAGTGCCAGCGATGACGGCGACCGGTCGACAAGCGCGAAGGAGCCCAGGCTTGCCGCTGGCGGCGGTTTTTCTTGCGACGCTGTTGCTGTCGGCCCCGACCAGCCGCGCCGCCGACGAGGCCAAGCCGCTGGTCGTGCGGGCTTCGGCCGCGCGAATCGACGAGCTGATCAACCGGCTGGGGCACAACGACTACTTCGTCCGGCAACAAGCCCAGGACGAACTGTCCCGTGTCGGTCTCGACGCCTTTGACGCGCTGACGCGGGCCGAGAACAGCGACGACATTGAAGTCTCGGAACGGGCCCGCTATCTGGTCCGGCTGTTGCGGTTCGAGATCATCGCCGACAGCGACCCGCCCGACGTGCGCAAGTTGCTGCAGACGTACAAGGCCAGCGAGGACGAGCAGCGGCAGTTGATCGCCCACGAATTGGCCCAGTTGCCCGACGATCGCGGCTTGCCGGCGTTGTGCCGGATTGTCCGCTACGATCGGTCGCAGGTGGTGTCGAAGTACGCGGCCTTGGCGATCATCGAGCAGAAGAACATCAGCGACGCACGGGCCGAGAAGCGCAAGGCGGTCTTGCTTTCGATGTTGGCGCAAAGCCCGCGACCGGCGGCCGAGTGGTTGCGCAATTACGTAGCGCAGCGGGGGGACACCACGGCGGCGGCGGCCCTTTGGTCACGACTGGCCAGTGAAGAAGCCCAGACGTTGCGTTCGCGACCACAGCAATCGCGCGCCGAGTTGGTGATCGGGCTATTGAAAGTTGCGGTGGCGGCCAACCAGAAGCTGGGGCGGCAATCGGAAGTCGACCGGGCGTTGCAACAGATGGTGGCTGTCGAGCCGAGCGACGATACGATGCTCGGCGATCTGGTGGCTTGGCTGATCGATCAAAAGGCCTGGACCGTGATCGACGAGATTTCCGGGCGCTATCCCGAACGGTTCAACGCCTCGGCGATTCTGCTCTATCACTTTGCCGAAGCCCAACTGGCCCAGGGGCGCGAGGCCCAGGCCGAAGAGGCCGCCCAGCGCGCGGTGAAGATGAGCCGCGACGAGCCGGACAAGCACTACATCATGGCCTATCAACTGCGCCGGCGGGGCATGCGCCGCTGGGCCGAGATGGAATACCGCCGCGTGATCGAAATCGGCCCACCGGCCCAAGCCTATGCCCTGCAATCGCAGGCCTATTTGGCCGACATGCTGCACGACTCGGGCGAGGATGGCAAGGGAGCCAAGGTGTTGGCCGAGTCGGTGGCGGCGATGGAGCAAGCCAAGAACGCCGGCCAGCAGACGAATATCAATCGCGACCTGCGCACGACGCGCGGCCAGATGCACTTTCTCTATGCTTGCGACGCCAGGGAACAAGGGAACGACAAGGAATACAAGCGGCACTTGCTGGCGGCCCGGGACGAGGATCCAACCAATGCCGATGTGTTGATCGCGCTGTTTCGACTGCCCGACGCCGATGCGGCCTTGAAGCAGAGTACGCAAAAGCTGATCCGCGACAGTGCCGAGTTGTTCCGCCGCCGGATTCAGGAAGAACCTGACCAGGCGCTGAACTACAACCAGTTGGCCTGGCTGATCGGCAACACCGAGGGGGACTATCAAGAGGCCCTGCGCTCGTCGCACAAGTCGCTGGAAATGCAGCCCAACGAGGCGGGCTATCTCGACACGCTGGGACGTTGCTACTATGCCGTGAAGGATCTCGACAACGCGATCAAGTACCAGTCGCAGGCCGTCGAACTCGATCCTCACTCGGGGCTGATGCGCAAGCAACTCCAGTTCTTCAAAAAGTCGCGAGCCGAAGCGCGGGGCGAAAAGCCCGAACAGCCCGCGCCCGCCAAACGGTCATGAGCCGCGGTTCGCGCTGGTCGCTGATCCTGTTGCTGGGCGCGCTGGTGGCGACGGCTGCCACGTTGGACATGCACGACACCACGGGGGTCGAGTTGTTCGGCTACCGATTGCCCGAGTTGTGCGCCTGGCGGCGGTTGTTGAATCGCAATTGTCCGGGCTGTGGGCTGACGCGATCGTGGGTGGCGGCGCTGCACGGGCGGCCCGGCCTGTCGTTTCAGATGCACCCGCTGGGGATGCCGCTGTTGGCGCTGGTCGTGGGCATGATCGGCTATCAGGGATATCGCCTGGCGCGGCCAGCCCCGGAGGTCGCGTCCCCCGAAGCTGGCCAGCGCAGCGAGTCGGCGAGTTGAATCGCGCGACGTGCAGTTTGGCATGGCACACCGAATCCCAAGCCGGCGACTCCGTCGCCGTTTCCGGGCGGCAAAGCCGCCGGCTTGGTAAATGCGACACCCGTTGGTCCAAGTACGTTAGCCGGCGACGGGCCAAGCGCGCTCGGACAGGTACTCTTCCAGGTCGAGCCCCAGGTCCAGCTTCACATGCCGGCCGGTGTAGGCCGGCGCCTTGGGTTCGGGACGCGGCAGGTTATGCCCCGGGCGGGGAGCGTAGGCCTCGAACGTGACGGTGCGACGCGGCAGGGTAGTCTCGCGCGGCGCTGCTTCAACCGGGGCGGCCTGGTGAGAACTGACCGGATAGGTGACCGCGACGCGGTCCACCACTTCTTTCACGCCCGGAACACGCCGCGAGATGGCGTAGGCGAGTTGCTTTTCATAGTAGCTGCGCACCTGCCCGCGCAGGTGGACGACCCCTTGATTGACTTCGATCCGCACCAAGCGGTGCAAGGGGAGCGGCAGGCGAGCAAAGGACGAGATGATCCGCTCGCGCAAGCGGTCATCAGCGGCGAACAACGTGGCGGTGTGGTTGATGGTTTCCATGGCGAATACACCTGAATAAGTCGTGAAGCGAATGTGGGGAATCGAACGGGGGCACATGGAAACAACAACAGCTCATCGGGCGTTGCATGATCAAAGCTCCTGACTACGGGGGATAAGTTATCGACGGTTCACAAAGGGGACGAGATCACGGGCGTTGCGGGGTTTTAAGCGAGTGTGATTCAGCAATGTCAGTTCGCGGTTGAATAGCTTAAATCACCGTAACATTCATCACACGGTTCGCAGCAACCCTTCTCGCCTCGGGAGAAGGTGGCCGAAGGCCGGATGAGGGTCCACTGTGTTTCGGGATCTGGCGAGCCTCGGCGGGGACCCTCATCCGGTTCGCTGCGCTCACCACCTTCTCCCGGAGGGAGAAGGGGTTTTGTTGTCACCACGCCCTAGTTCGGCATCAATCGCTCCATCATTAAATGCTGTACTCGGGCCAGAACGCGCGGACGCGCTTGGGGACGATGTAAACCGATTCTCCTTCGCGCAAACGCAGCTCGCCGTAACGCTCGGGATTCAACTCGACGTGGATCGGCGCGTTGTACTCGCTGGCCACGGCATAGACCTTGACCAGCGAACCGGTCGGGTTGATACGGCGGATTTCCGCGCGCAAGCCCCCCGCGCCGTTCACCGAGCGCTCGATGTCCAACTCGTGCGGGCGGATGTAAAGCGTCGCCTCGCGCGACTCGGCGTGCGGATATTCAGGAAACTCGACTGGTGCGTCACTGGTACCGAACCAGGCTTTGCCGCCCTGGACGCGGCCGCTGAAGACGTTGACATTCCCCAGAAAGTCCATCACGAACGGATTGGCC
>JAFEBQ010000051.1 GCA_018242585.1 Planctomycetota bacterium | reverse complement strand
AAGAGCACCTCGGTAATCAATTACCATTCGCGAATAGACCAGGTCGCGGCCTGACAATGCGCTAACCGCGTAGTTCGGAGCGATGTCATGAACTCCGTTCACCGTCCCACGATCCGCACGCTACTGCTCGCAATAGCATATGCGATTGTGCTCAGACCGATTTATCTTTATTGCGTGATGTTGTACGGCGAAGTCCGCGATGTGTGGTTTGCCTCGCCATTCATGCTGATTCCCGTTTTGTTGCCCGCATTTATGCGCAGCAGAAAGCGAATGTTTTGGGGATGTTTTACGAGCTGCCTGGTCTACGGCACATACATCGTAGTGTTCGAAGAGCCTCCTCTGTGTGACATCAACCTCCTGATGTTCTACAGCACGGTCACCCCAGACATCGATACGAACGGTCTGCAAAACCTTACGTACTATTTGTTCTTTTTGCTTTTCTGTTCGGTGTTCAGCGTGTGCTATGCACTGACTGCGCTGCTCGCCAGTCATACGTATCGTCAATCGAGAGACTGACGAGAGGCCTCGGATAAGCGTGTTCAGGCACGAGGTGCCCGCGAATCACCCCAGCGCGGGGTGCGATGTTTGCTGTTCGAGCGCTTCTTGCAGCAGCTCTTCATCGGTGCGCCGGTACGGCAGCGAGCGGAACCAGAACAACACCAGCGCGGCCAGCAACACGCCGAATCCCACCGCCACCGGCGAATAGGGGAACCCTTCGGATCGCGGGTCCATCAGCAACCAGGCCAGGCGCGGATGGTTCTCGCGCAGCGCTGGCGTGACCTGCGTGCTGAGCAAGGCCAGGCTGTTGTGCGTGACGTGGAACAGCATGCCCGGCAGAATGCTCCCCGATTGGACCGCGAGATAGCCGATCACCACACCGACCAGCGACGCCACGACCGATTGCTGGAACACGCCGTGCGAGACGCCAAAGAACAAGCTGCTCAGCACGATCGCCCGCCACTTGTGCCCCAGGTGCCGGAAGCCCGACAGAACAAAGCCGCGGAACGCCAGCTCTTCAAAGATCGCCGGCGCGACGCCGAGCGCCAGGATCAACGTCGTCATGTCCGGCGCTTGGGCCAGCAGCTTGTGCAGTTCTTTCTCGAGCGACGCGCTGATCGGATACAGCCGCTGGACGATCACGTTCAGGCAACTGACCGCCGGGTGGAGCGCCGCGGCCAGCAGCGCCGCCGCCGGCAGACTCGCCCACGCCGGCCAGCGCAGCAGCAACGTCTTGCGCGGGCTGCGCGTCAGCATGACCGTCATCAGCAGTGCCGGCGTGGCGACCACGGCCAATTGCGTGACCAGCGCGAGGGTGACCAGGTCTTTCCCCTCGCGACTTTCGCCCAGTGCCAAGCTGAGGAAGAAGTTCAACATCAAGATCACCACGCCACACAGCACCGCTTCGGCGGCCGACGGCGTGTCGCCTCGATCGCGGACCAGGTGCCGCATCCAGGCGGTCAGGTCGAGCCGTTCGCTCTCGCGAAACAGGACCGCTTCGCTGTTGAATTGATCGACGGCCCAGCGCACGGCGAACAGGCAGCACGCCAGTGTCACGGCGATGACCGGTCCCACGTAGAGCGACGCCTGCAGGTAATCGCCTTCGAGCATCGTCCGCAACAGCAGCACGACACCTGTCACCGGAATCAAACTGTTACCCAGCGTCAACTCCACGCCCGGCGCCATCGGTAGCATCACCAGCGGCAACGTGACCAACACCAGCGGCATCAGGTAGTATTGTCCTTCCTTGGTGCTGCGAGCCAGCGCCGCCAAGGCCAGGCAGAGCGCGCTGAACAGCGCCGACATCGGCAACAGGGCAATCGCCAGCCAGACGGGCGCTAACGGCGGCGGCGGGCCCAACTCGGGGAACTGGCGCACCACCAGTAAGCCGGTGAAGCCCAGGCTCACCACGTTCAGCGCCGCGGTCATCACGCTGAAGGTCATCACCGTGAGCAGCTTGCCCCAGACGATCTCATCGCGCTCGGCCGGGCTGCTGAGCAGCGTTTCCAATGTGCCGCGTTCCTTCTCGCCGGCGCACAGGTCGATGGCCGGATAAAACGCGCCGGTCAACGCCCAGATCAGCAGCATGAACGGCAGAATCTTGCTCCACATGGCCGCGTGCCGCTGCTCTTCCTCGGCCACGTCGTGCTCTTCGACCTTGAACGGATTAACGGCCGACGGCGGCACGCGCGAGCTGACCAGATTCTCCTGGCCGATCTCTTCGGTCCAGTGCCGCAAGACTTGCGTGACGCGAAGGTAGGCGAGCTGCGATTTTTCCTTGGCGGTGCTGTAAAAGACAGCCGGGCTGGGCACCTCGGCGTCGAGCGGCGCGGCCGATCGGGCCGCGGCGGCCGCTTCGAGCGAAGCGCGGAACCGCGCCAGTTGCTGCTTGAAGTCGGCCGGCACATAGACCACGGCCTCGAACAAGCCCGCTTCGACGGCGCGGCGCGCGGCGGCCTGCTGGGCGTCGGGCTCGCTGGCGTGGAGCCCCTTCAATTCGTGTTCGTCGTTCAAGTCCTCGGCCCGATGGACTTCGAGGAACTGCGCCTTGTCGGTTTCGCTGAACAGCCGGGCGGCAAATCGCTCGCCATCGACCAGCGCCGGCTCGGCGGGAAGATGATCCGCGCCGATCAACAGCACCCGAGTCGGCTGCTCGCGGACGAACTGAGCCACCTGGAACAGGCTCATCCCCAGCAGCGGATACAGCAACAGCGGCAACACGGCAATCATGAACAGCGTCCGCCGGTCGCGCAATTGATCGCGCACCTCGCGGAAGAAGAGCAGTCGCACGTTGTTCCAGTTGCAGCGGATCATTCGTTCGTTCTTACATTAGCCCCCGGTCAATGACCGGAGGTTAGCGTTCTAAGCCAAGGCGTTCGTGTCGCTCTCGGTTTGTGTCTGGTCGTAATTGGAAATCAACTGGAAGAACAATTCTTCCAGGTCGGGCTGGTGCTGCGATTCACAAATCTCGGCCAGCGTTCCCGTGGCCAGGATGTGCCCGCGATGCATGATCGCCAGCCGGTCGCACAGTTTCTCGGCCTCGCGCATGATATGGGTCGAGAAGATGATGCACTTCCCCTGATCGCGCAGCTCGGCCACCGTGCGTAGCAGCGCTCGGGCCACCAGCACGTCGAGCCCCGACGTCGCTTCGTCAAAGATCAGCACCGGGGGGTCGTGGACCAGCGCCCGGGCGATCGAGACTTTCTGCTTCATGCCGGTCGACATCTTCGCGCCCATCAGGTCGCGAATGTTGTTCATTTGCAAGCGCTCGAACAGATGTTCCATCCGCTCGCGCAGCGGCTCGTCGGCCAAGCCATACAGCCGGCCGAAGTGCTCGACCATTTCCCAAGCGGTCATCCGGTCGTACACGCCGGTGTTGGCCGACATGAAACCGATCTGATGCCGCACCAGCGACGGCTGGGTCAGAACGTCAAAGCCGTTGACCGTGGCCGTGCCGTCTGACGCGCGGAGCACGGTGCTGAGGATGCGCAGGGCCGTGGTCTTGCCGGCGCCGTTGGGTCCGAGCAGTCCGAAGATCTGCCCCGGCAGCGCGTCGAAGCTCAGCCCGGCCAGCGCGGTAAAGCGACCGCGCTTCAGGTCGGCATAGTGCTTGGTCAATTGCCGAACATGGATCATCAACCACCGCCCGTCGCTACGATCGGCCCTGTCGGCACGATCGCTAACCCGATTACAAACCGACCCCGGAGTCTGCGCAGACCCCCGGAGCCAAGTTCATAAATCTAGCACGCGGCTGCGACCGCCATCTCGGGGGGCTGGTCGATGAGTTGATAAAAGACGTTGCGCTGGCGGGGGATAAAACCGATTTCGCGGATCGCGTCGCGGATTTGCTCGAGCGTCAGGTAATGGACCGTGCCGGCCGAAGCCACCACGTTTTCCTCGATCATCAGGCTGCCCATGTCGTTGGCCCCGAACAGCAGTGCCAACTGGCCGATCTTCAACCCCTGCGTGACCCAGCTTGACTGAATGTTCGGCACATTGTCCAGGTACAATCGCGCGACGGCCTGCGTCTTCAAGTACTCGAACGAGCCGACTTTGGGCAGATGGGCCAGCGGCGTGTTCTCGGGTTGGAAGGTCCAGCAGATAAACGCGGAAAAGCCGCGCGTCTCGTCCTGCAACTGGCGGATGCGCTCCAAATGCTCGATGCGCTCAGCCAGGGTTTCGACATGGCCGAACATCATTGTCGCCGAGCCGATGCCCCCTATTTCGTGCCAGGTGCGGCAGACATTCAACCAGTCGTCGCTCATCACCTTGCCGCGGGTCAGCTCATTGCGGACACGATCGACCAGGATTTCAGCGCCGCCGCCGGGCAAGCTGCCCAAGCCCGCCGCCTTTAAGCGTTCGAGAACCGTGCGCACCGAGAGCTTCGACAGCTTGTGCAGCGCGTAAATCTCGGGTGGCGAAAAGCCGTGGATGTTGACCTGGGGGAAGTGGCTCTTAATGTCGCGCAGCAGTTCTTCGTACCACTCGATCGGCAGGGCCGGGTTCATGCCCCCTTGCATCAGGATTTGATCGCCGCCGAGGTCGACCGTCTCTTGAATCTTCTTCAGCAGGTCGGCCCGCTCGAGCACGTAGCCTTCTTCCGACTTCGGCGGCCGATAGAACGCGCAGAAATCACAGACCGCCGAGCAGACGTTCGTGTAGTTGATATTCCGGTCGATGTTATACGTCCGGTACGGCTCGGGATGGAGCCGGCGCGTCACCGCGTCGGCCGCGCGCGCCAGCGCGGTCAAGTCGTGCGACTTGAGCAGTTCGAGACCTTCATCGGGCGTAAGTCGGCGGCCATCGACCGCGGCGCTCAGGATCTGATCAACCGGTGCAACCAATTTCGACTCCCGCCGGCGCCAGCTTCAGATCGCGCGCCAACCGATAGAACAATTCCAGGCCGCGCCGCTCGCGCTCGCCCAGGTAGAAGTACAAGTTGTCACGCAGATAGCCCAGGCACTCGGGCTGCGACAGGCCGAGCGGCGCCGCCTCGCGCCGAGCGATCTCGGGCAAGTTCGCCACGCCGGCGTCGCGCGCCGCGGCCAAGGCCTCGTCAACTCCTGTCAGGTCCACGCCCGGCCGGGCCACCCACATGGCAAACACGAACGGCAGTTCCGCCCAGCGGCACCATTCATCCCCCAGATCCCAAACCTCGGCCGAAGGCTGCACGCCGGCGCGCATGGCCCGATCGCCAATCAACAGCACCGCGTCGGCATTGGTGTCGGCCGGCGTCGCACCGAGCGGCAACGGCTCGATCTCGGGACGAATACCATACCGCTCGTGCAGCAGGATTTGTGTCAACGCGGCGCTGGTTCGCGAGCCGACATCGAGCGCCACGCTATGGACCTGGGCGGCCGGCACGCGGCAGAACAACTTGACGCTCAGCACCGGCCCGCGACAGCCAATGCAAGCGTCCGAAACAATCGTGTACTCAGGATGCTGGAAGAACTCGATCGACGGGATCAGCGCCACGTCGAGCTCGCCGTCGGCCAAACGATCGGCCAGCCGGCTGGGTAAATCGAGCACCAACTCGGCCTGGGGCGCAAGCTGCCTGAAGCCGAAGATCAACGGCTTGGTGTTCAGGTAATTGACAGCGCCGATGCGGACTTTGGACTTCATGAGCGGTGCTTGGTTCCTGCACGATACGACACCCCACGGCATCGCCACCGTGCGTAACGAGAAGGCCCGATTTTACCGAGGCAGGCGTCCCCCCTCAACCGAGCAAATGGGCCCGGCCGCCCACCCAGAGATAACCGGGGCCGAGGAAAAACATTAACTGTTGATGTTCAACGGGTGGCACGGCCGCTCGCCGGCCGTGTTGCGCAGCAACAAGAAGAAGGTTCGATGTCGAGCAAAAGCGCTTTCGGCAGACACGTTTTTCTTGTCGCTGGCGCGACCCGGCCGCAAGCGGCCGGGCCACCCAATCTCTCGCAAAACGGCTACAAATGACTGCGTTAACGTGTCGGATCTTCAGGCTTCGAGTTGGCGGAACGCGCGGAGGCCCATTCTGAGGGGGATCACCGTCGCCAGAATGCCCAGCAGCGTGCTGCCGCCAAGCCCGGCGATCCAGAGAAGCGGCATCAATCCTTCGCGGGGATGGATCAGCTCGCGCGTGGCAGCGTAATAGTGACACGGCACCGCGGCCAACACCACCACGGCCACGATATATGCCGTGCTGATAACCAACGTCAGCGTGCCGCCAAAGCCGGCCGCGATGCGAGCCGGCGATTCGTGACGCAAGTTGGGCAATCGCGCACCGAGCCCGACGGCAATGCCCGACAGGCCGCTGCACAAGAGCATGCAAACCACCAGATGGATCACGATCAGGTAGCCGCCGACGCCGAGCATCAGGTCACCCAGCACTAGCAGCACGCCGCAGGGAATCGTCGCGCCGACCGCGGCCAGCAGGAACTTGCTGTATAGAATCTCGTCCCGCTTAACTGGCAACAAACCCAGGATCCAGAACCGCCGTCCTTCCAAGCTGACCAGCGGAAAGATGAACCGCGTGGTGAACGTCGACAGCAGCAAGCCGACGATCGCCAGATTCAAAAAGCTGATCATGTTAATCAGCACGGCATAGTCCAGATCGAAGCCGAGCTTGCGAGAGTTGACGAAGTACATCGTCAGCAGGGCCAGAAATACCAGGAACTGCGACCACTGCACGGGGTCGCGGCGGAACAGTCGCAGATCCTTGACGATCAGCAAACGAATCTGCGGCCGCACCCAGCGGAACAGCCAGTTGGCGCCGCGTTCCAATACGTCGACGTTGCGTCGGCGCTGGGCCGCGCCACTGGACTGCAGCGCCGCATAGCCGCGCCGGAACCACCAGCGCGCCGCGCGGACGACCAGCACGTGCCCCAACAGGGAGTTCGAGATCAAGACCGCGGCAAACAGCGCGCTTTCGCCGAGCGCCGCCCGCTCGCCTTTGGAATGGAGGCCGGCACGCACCGCTTCGAGCAGCGCGGCACTGAGCCACCAGTTGGGCAACAGCCGGTGTTCGGTGAATTCGAGTCGGCCCAGCAGCTCTTGAATCCAACTCGTCGACAGCCAATCGTGGTCGATGCCGCGGCTGCTTTGCCAGGCCCAGATCACGAGCCCGACGGCCAACACGCCCCCCAGCGCGACCAACACATTGCGACGATGGGCCGGGAGGAAACGCACGATCACCAGACAACAAATCGCTCCCACGCAACCCGGGAGATAGGCAAACGCCAGCAGCAACGGCAATAAGATCAAGTAGAACCAGCCTTGCGCTCCTTCGGAAATGCCAAAGGCCACCAGCATCGGCGTGCCCAACAGCAAGAACGCCCACGCGCTGTAGAGCATCGCTTCCTGGAACTTGTGGACAAACACGCGCTCGTCGCTGGTCGGCGTAGTCAACAGGAAGCGGACTTCGTCCGAGCGATACAAGCTGCCATAGATCAAGATGCCCGACGAAAACACGAGCATCACCGTCAGCGAGGCGTAAAAGACGTTCAGCAGCGCGCGCAAGGTTTCGCCGTGCGTCGTCCGGTCAGTGATCGACCAGTGCAAGAAGCGAAATCCGTCGGCAAACACCAGAAACAAGGCCAGCCACAAGACGCAGGTCAACAGCGTGACCAAAACCAATCGCGTTCGCGCTTGGGCCAAGGCGGAGGTGAGCGTGTTGAAGATCGCCACGCGGCGCATCCACCAGAACAACTGCGCCTCGCTTTCGACGTTCAGCGACGCCACCTCGGCGGCCGGCTCGCCGGGCAGCGGAATCGTCGGGATCGCGTGCTCGCTCATGATCGTTTCATTCAGGGACTAGCTGGCTCGGCGCCGACTGGCTCAGCACTAGCGGACTTGCCATCACCAACGGCTGGCCTGTCGCGCGTCACGCGCAGAAACACTTCTTCCAAACTCGCCGCGCCGCCGCCGCCGTGGTCGCGGCGCAGCTCGTCGAGCGTCCCCACACAGCGCAATCGCCCGTGGGCGATGATTCCGATCCGGTCGGCGATCTCCTCGGCTAGCGCCAGCGTGTGGGTCGACATGAAAATCGTCGCTCCGGCCTTGGCACGCGCGCGGAACAGATCTTTCACCACCCGGGCGCTGCGCGGGTCGAGTCCGACCATCGGCTCGTCGACCACCATCACGGCCGGGTCGTGCAGCATGGCCGCGCCGATCACCAACCGCTGCTTGGTACCGTGCGAGTATGACTCGCACAGCTCGTCAACGTACTCATTCAGTTCGAGTCGTTCGATCTGTTCGTCGGCGCGGCGGCGGGCCTCGGCGTCGCTCATGCCGTACATGCCGGCAATGAATCGCAGGAACTCGCGTCCCGAAAGCTTGTCGTACAAGTGAGGCTCGTCAGGTACATAGGCCATCAGCCGGCTGGCCGCTCGGTCGGCGTCAAACACGTTCAGGCCGCAGACACGCACGATTCCCGAGTTGGGACGAAGCAGTCCGACCAGCATTTTGATCGTGGTGGTCTTGCCCGCGCCATTCTCGCCCAGGAACGCGAACAGCTCGCCGCGCGGCACCGACAGGGTGAGCTGGTTGACCGCGATTTTGCGACCGAAAGTGCGGGTGACGTCGTGAAGTTCAATCATGTCGGGTGTCGGTCGCTCGCGTGCGATGACCGGTCCAGGCCGGTGTCGAGACTATTCTTTCGTACGCCACCAGGGCTGCAACTCGTTGGGTTCGATCGGCTGGTTGGTGATCAGGTGCGGCGGCACCGGCGCGGCCACCCGCTCGAAGGCCAATTGAGCGGTCCCCATCTGCATTTCCTGGCGAATGACGTTGCCGTCGATCGCCACCCAACAGCGGCCGCGCGGCAAGTCTTTGTTGGACAATTCGCTGCCCACGTCGCTGCGATAGACAATCAGCAAGGTCGGCGTCGATTGCCCGTTCCATTCCAGGTCGTCGCGACGTTCGACCGCCGCTCGCATCATTTCGACCGGCGTGCTCGGCGGCCGGAATGGATTGTAGAGCGGCACCGACCAGCTTTGGCCGATGCGCAAATTGGGCAACCGCGCCTGGGGAGACAAGGCGTCCGACACCAACGAATCGCGCGGCAGGTAAAACTGGGTCACGTACGATGCGTCCCCCGAGCGGATTTGCAGATCAAGCCGATTATCGTCGATCTTGCCGTCCATGCGAATGCGGAACCCCTCGGCCAAGGTATTGTTGCGCGAGCGGTAGCCCAACCCGGCCACCGAGTCGAGCGAGAAGGGCCGACCCAGCGGGTCGATGCTCAGTCGTGTGCTGACATCGACGTCGAGGCGCAAGTCGGGGATGTGCCCTCCTTGCTGCAACACGCGCATGAAGCTGTTGATCCAGGCCGGGGTCATGGCCGCCAAGGGGACGCGCTCGGCGAACAGTCGCGTGTTGAACTCCTGGCCCCCATCGGCGTCGCGCAGCGTGCGGCTGATGGCCCAACCCAGCGGCTGGTCGTTCAGCGTGATCCGCCAACCGACTGGCTCGGGTGGCTTGTCCTTGTCGGCCAGCAAGGCCCGGTAGCTGGGAGGGTCGCCGACAATCAGCGTGGGTAGAATCTTCTGATCGACCAGCCAGGCCATCGAGGTCAGCCAGAACACGACGACGGCAATGTTGAACGTCTTGCTGGTCATTGGCGCGAATCCAGCCGCGAGAGGCGAAGCCTGCTTGCATTGTAGGCTGCGAGCGTCAGATTGGGATAGTTCGTGCCCAAAGTCGCCAGTGGCTCAACCGATTGCATTCAGATCGCTGGGCCAATGGTCCGCCAATTCACCAAGCCGGCGGCTTTGCCGCCCGGACCAGGCGACAGAGTCGCCGGCTTGGGGGATAAATCGCCGCATAGGCCGTAGCTAGCGACGCCCCGTGGGCCGAACGATCTTGCGAGAAAGGGCCTGCGCGGGGTATTGATAACGCTGCGCAGGGCTCAGAATCTGCGCCTGAGACCCCATTGTCGCACCCTTTATCACGCGTCGCCGTTCAGGAGAAACAGACATGTTGCGCACGGAAGCGCTCGGTATCGGTCGGCTGGTGGTTCGACTGACCTTGGTGGCGGCTTGGTTCGTGGTGAGTGTCGGCTGTGGTAAATCGCCCGCCGGTGCCGACGCAGCCGCGACTGGCGGTGCAGCCAGCACTGAAAGCGATCTGCCGGTCGTCGAGCTGCGCACTTCGCTGGGCGTGATCAAGTTGCAACTTGAACAACCACGCGCGCCGGAGACGGTCGAAAACTTTCTCACCTACGTCGAGCGCGGGCACTACAACGGCACGATCTTTCACCAGGTCGAAAAAGGTTACGCCCTGCTGGGCGGCGGCTACACGTCAGAGCTGGTCGAGCGGCCGGGCCGGTATCCGATTCGCAACGAAGCGAACAACGGCTTGAAGAACACCCGCGGCACGATCGCAATGGCCCGCGTGCCGAGCGCGATCAACAGCGCTACGTGCCAGTTCGTGATCAACCTGGGGGACAATGTCGAGCTCGACCACCAGGGCGACGCGCCCGAGCAGTATGGCTATTGTGTCTTTGGCCGCGTGATCGAGGGGAACGAGATTCTCGATCGCATCGCGGCGACCCCCGTCGAGCAAAAGGGGGAATTCACTTCGTTGCCGCGCCAGGCGGTGGTGATCGAATCGGCCAAACGGCTACGATAGCCAGCGAGTCGAGCAATCGTTAGCGGCAAGCGCTCTGGGCAACTTGTGCAGGGGAGCCGCCGCACTCTTACCGCGCCAGATACATTGCCGGATCGTCGATGATCCAGCCGGTCGACACGTTGCGGCCGTTGTCCAGGTTCGAGATGTTAAAGAAGAACGACTGGAACCGCTCGCAGCGGAAGCCGTATGGATAGTGCGACGCCACGCGGTCCTCGACGCGCAGGTCTTCGACCCCTTCGCGAGCGAAGAAATGAAACATGCCATCGGGGCTGCACGACAAGCCCAGGGTCCACCAGCCTGGCCCGGTGATGTCGCGGACCTTCACATCGTTGCCGCTTTCGCGGCCGCGAATCAACAGCGCCGCCGAAGCCGGCGTTTCGCGCTTGGCGTTCGCTGGGAAGTACTGGATAAAGAAGCCCGGCCAGTACGATTCGACTTCCCTTCCCCCTGGCTTGCGGCCGCGCGCGTCGCCGCGGAAGCCGAACGACGCCGAGGCGTACTGCTCGAACTCGTCGAACGGGGGCACGTAGACGCGGACCACGATGCTGGGGGACCGCGACACGGACATCGATCCCTTCAAGCGCGACACGCAATTGACGATCAAATCGTCTTGCTGGTGCTGGTTGCTGACCGAGTTGGGGGTGCCGCTGCGCGTGGTTTGTAGCAGCAGCGCGCCGGTGCTTCCCTCGATGCCCCCTGGCGGAGTTTCAACGCGCTTGACGACGTCGGGCTGGCCACGGAGCGAGCTTTCGTAAAAGCGGTTGTTGTTCGAGCGGCCCAGCGGTTGGCGGATTTGCGAATCGATATTCTTGCTGCTCTTGGGCAGGTTCGGCGTCCAGGACCATTCCGGATCCTCGAAATCGTCACCCACTTCGGTCAGCTTGATCCCTTGGCCAGGAACCGGCGGGGCCGCGTTCAGCTCGGGAGCGTAGCCCACGCCAATTGCCACAACAGCCAGCACGGTCGAACGTACCCAATCCGTTAAGCCCAACGACTTCATGGCCTTCCTCTTTCGGTATTCCGGGGACCGGCGACACAAGTGACTTTGCCAACGTGCCTTGTGTCGAACTGAACAGTCCGCGCTGCCACCCCATTGGCCGGTCAATACGCGGCAAATCGGCCCAAAAGATACCCGTTCCCCCTGAACTGTGTCGAGAGAGCTTAGCCGGGGGTTAGCATGCGGCGTCAAAGCTTTATCGAGGGCAATCCCGCACCACACTTTGCGCCAGCATTCTCTTGCCCGTCCCCCTACAATCCGTATGGCTGGCAGAATAGCTAAACCTTGCGCAGTCAAATGACCGCAGGCCGAGAACTGGCCAGAAGATACGACTAATTCCTAGCGGACCTGTGCAGACTCGCTTACGATGAAAACTTGCCGTCAGGGCCTCCGCTGCCAGGGTTCCCTGGGGCCAGCATTGGCTGGTGGCTTCGGACGCGCGTCGCTCGCCTGGCGGCGCGTGTTTGCTGGTGGTTCGCCGGGCCAAGTTTTTACATCGCATGTTCGTCGGTTCATCGCCACGCCGTCCGTAACCGTGGGTAAGCGCCAGCGGGCAACGCCGCATGACTCTGGTCGTGCCCGCCAGAGGAAGGTCGACTTGTCCATCCAGGAGCCAGCCGGTCAATGACCCAAACATTGGAAAAGCTTGATGTCGATTCCTTGCCTGCCGACACGGGGAGCCGGGGCGACTTTCTGGCCGTGATGGTCCGGCGGAAGTGGATCGTGATTCTGTTTGCGCTGCTGGGCGCCGGTGGTGGCCAGTTGTACTTCAAGCAGGCGATCCCGCTGTTCCAATCCTCGGCGCAAATCTCGCTGGGGTTCCGTAATTCAAACCTGGCGCGTTATGGCGAAGTGCATGAACAGTCGATGCTGCCGCCGACCATTCTGTCGACGGAACTGGTGACGATCCAAAGCCGCGCGGTGCTCGAGCGCGCCGCCGCCAAGGCCGACCTGGCCAAGCTCAGTTCGATCAACTGCAATACCGCCGCCGAGGCGGCAGGCGTGATCCAGGGCGGCGTCAAGGTGACCAAGGGTGGTCCGACCATGAACACCGAGGACGCGGCGGTGTTGACCGTGGCCTATCGCAGCAGTGACCCGCTGGACACTCCCAAGGTCGTTGACGCCATCTTGCAAGCCTACGCCGACTTGCTGGCCGAACGATCGTCGCAGAGCAGCAAGGACACGATTCGCTTGCTGACCCAGGCGGTCCAGAGCACGACCGAAAAGATCGAAAACGCCAAGCGCGAATACCAAGAATGGCGCAAGACCGCCCCGCTGGTCTATTTCGACCAGCATGGCAAGAACCCGCACGTCCAGCGGCTGGTTGACCTGGAAGCGCAATTGTCCAAGGGTACTTTGCGGATGGCCGACATTCGCGCCGAAACGCAAATGCTGGAAGACGCCTTGAAGGAAGGCAACGCCGCCGCCAATGCGGCCCTGGTGATGGTCATTGAGCGCCAAGGGAACCGCGCGCCGGACAAGGACGGGGCCAAAGGGAACTTCGTCGACCAGTCGCTGGTCCAGTTGATGATCCAGGAACAGGATCTGGCCCTGACCTATGGCGAAAACCACCCCAAGGTTCGCAACCTCCGCAAAACCATCGAACTGATCCAGCAATTGCAAGCCGGCAACGATCAGCAAGTCATTACCTCGCCGCAGCACTTCCTGAGCGTCTATCTCGACTCGCTGCGCCACGAATCTCGGGTGCTCGATCAGAAGAATCGCGAGATGCAGGCCGCTTACGAGAAGGAGCGGGAGGCCGCCAAGGAACTGTTGAACTATGAGCACGCCAACGCCGACTGGATCGACAAGATCGACCGGCTACGCAAGATGTTCGACACGCTCAATAGCCGACTCGAGGAACTGAACCTCAACGACGATGCCAGCGGCGTGACCATGAAGCGGCTGTCGGACCCGGCGATGGGTGGCCAGGTGGAACCCAGCCTGCCCCGTTCGCTGGCGGCCGGAACGGTGATCGGACTGTTGATCGGGATCGGCTTTGGCTACCTGATCGATCTGGCCGACAAGAGCTTCCGCACGCCGGATGAAATCCGCGGACAACTCCGGCTGCCGGTCATCGGGCACATTCCGGTCATCGACTCGGTCGCGGCCCGCCGCGAGCGCCACAAGAAACCGGGCGAAGTGGCCTCCAAGGTTGACGAGATCATTACCTGTCACCATCGGCCTCGCTCGAACGTCTCGGAGGCCTACCGCTCGATCCGCACGGCCATCTACTTTGGCACGCGCGGCGAGGAACACAAAGTCATCCAAGTCACCAGCGCCGACGCCGGCGACGGCAAGACCACGCTGGTCTGCAACCTGGCGGTCAGCTTTGCCCAATCGGGCAAGCGAGTCTGCCTGATCGACGCCGACTTCCGCCGCTCGCGAATCCACGTCATGTTCGGACTGGACAACAACGTCGGCATTTCCAGCGTGATGGCCGGCCAGGCCGAGTTGCCCGACGCGATTAAATCAACGGAGATCGAGAACCTGTGGGTGCTGCCGTGCGGCCCGCGCCCCTCGAATCCCTCGGAACTGCTGACCTCGCATCGCTTCAAGGAACTGCTTGACGTGCTGCGCACCAAGTTTGACACGATCCTGATTGACACGCCGCCGTTGTTGGCGGTGACCGACCCGTGCGCCGTGGCGCCGCGCGTCGACTCGGTGCTGCTGGTAATCCGCATTACCAAGCACGTGCGTCCGAACGCGGTGCGGGCCAAGGAAGTGCTCGACGGCCTGGGGGCCAAGGTGGTGGGCATCGTGGTCAACGGCGTCGAAGTCCACCGCGCCTACGGCCACGACACCGGCTACCGCCGTTACGCCATCAGCGGCTATGGCTACCGCGACTACGAATATGGCGACTACTACGAAGACGAAGACCGCGAAGCCAAAACCGTCGTGCCCGCCAAGTCGGCGACCGATGCTTCGGCCTAGCGCGCATCGCGACCAGGTTCGCGCCAACTCGCCCCGCCGCGCCACGCGCCACGCGACCTGCACGCCAGGCAAGCTGTCATGGGCGGGCGGCGCGGTATTTGTCGCGCTGACATTGCACCTTACCGGCTGCGGTGACGAGCGCCGCGTCTCCACGGCGCCGGCGCCGGTGAAGATCGACAGCGAGTTCGGCCCCGACTCGAACCACTCGATTGCCGAGTTGCTGCGGCTCGATCCCGCCCAAGCGAACGACGACGGCAGCCTGACGGCCCCCTCGAAGTTCGGTCCCGCGCGCCCTGTCGCGGACAAGCATCAGTCCCAGCCGGGCGCTGCGCCGTCCACCACGGCTATGGCGGCCGGCCCAGGGGCCGGGGGAGCGTTGGTCGAGGGCTCACTCGGCGGCGAGCCGATCGCGGCGGTACTGAACAGCAACGACCCGTTCCAGAGCGCGGTCCCCAAATCGCTGGCCGAATCATCGAACATCTCCTTGCGAGCCGAGCGCTGGGCCTATTTGCGTTCGTCGGAACGTCCCGAGGACACGCTGCTGCGGATCGCCTATCAGCAGGTGAACGCCGGCAAGATGGACGACGCCATTCTCTCGGCCGAAAAGCTGCGCAACGCCGACCCCCAGAACGCCCGCGCCTACGAGTTGCTGGCCGCCATCTACAACTCCCAGGGCAAGTGGGAAAAGGCGGTGCCCTACTTCGATCTGGCGATCAAGTTCGACCCCCACAACGCCGGCCTCTATTTGCAGCGGGGGACGATTTATACTCGGCAAAAATTCAACGGCAAGGCGATCGACGACTTGTCCCAAGCGATTAAGCTCGATCCGAAAAGTCTGGCGGCGTACCTCTGGCGCGCGCTGGCCCAATTGAATAATCAGCGTTACGCGCAATCGGCGGCCGACGCGACCACGGTCTTGCTCCAGAACGACAAGGTGGCCGACGCTTACTTCCTGCGCTGTATTGCCCGCTTGAACATGGGGCGATTGGAGCCAGCCCGAGAAGACTACTGGGCCGCGGTGAAGTGCGGCCTGGACGCCAACGCGCGGAGCAACGTCCAGCGGATATTCGAGCCCGAAGCTGGCAAATAATCACGCGCCGCCTTCCGCCTGGCGGCTGGGCCACAACGTCACCTGTTCAAGCGCGACAAGCCGAGACCAAAGTCACACCATGCGCTGGCCAGCCACTTGTCTTGCAACACGTCGCCGCCGCTGGACGACCGGGCTGGCGTTGTTGACCGCGCTGGCGTTATTCGGTTGCTGGTTGCCAGGTGCCTTGTTGCGCTTCATGGTCGTCAACGACGCCCCCCCTCGTGTCACGGCAATTGTGCCATTGGGGGGAGAAAGCGCTGCCAGGTTCGTCGCCGGACTGGTGAAAGCGGGACGCTCCGACCACGTCGTGATCTTTGAAATCTTTCCCGAGCGCGTCAGTCAGTATCAGATCATGCCGCCCCGCGCCGAAACGTCTCGACAAGTGATGCTGTCGATGGGATTGCAAAACGACCAGATCGAAATCATTCCCGGACAACCCTACAATCTGTTTCGGTTCCTCAAGGCGCTCGGCGGTTGGCTCGAGCGTCATCCCCAGCCGACCGTCGCCATCACCGCCGACCACCTGGGCGGCCGCGCGCTACGCGCCGCGATTCAGCAGACCCTACCGGCGGAGTTGGCCGCCAGGGTCTTCGTGATTGCCGTTCCCGAACAGGGCTTCCACGACGATCGCTGGTGGCGCGAGCGGTATGGGGTGCGTTCGATGGCCATCAACCTGATCAATTGGGCCTTGCCGAATTCGCTGGCTCGCGACTACCCCCTGCGACTGTGGGACTTTGACGCCTACGAGCGAGGCCTCCGTGCCGCTCGTTGAACCGCCGCCGCGTCGACGCATCAGACGTTGGCTCGCGTTCGCCATCGTCTTGGGGCTGGCGCTGGGCTGTTATGCCGCGCGGCGACCGCTGCTCCTGGCCGTGGGAGACTGGCTCGACGTGGGCAGCCCGCCGACGCGGGTTGATTACATTGTCTCGCTGCCGGGCAACTACAACTCGCGTCCGTTCGTCGCGGCCGCTTGGGTCCGCGCCGGCCTGGCTCGGCAGGCTTGGGTGCTGCGCACCGAGTCGCTGCCGGCCGATTCGCCCGACCCGTACGATATTGGCGACTACGGGATCACGCTCCGCACGCTGCGGAGATTCGGGCTGACCGAGCAACAGATCGAAACCCTCGACGGTCAAACCGCCAGCACGTCCGACGACGTGCGGCTGATCGCCGAACGCTTGCGCCGCGAGCCGCGGGCGACGGTGGCCATCGTGACCAACGATTTTCACACCCGCCGCGCGCGGTGGACCGTCTCGCGCGCCTTCGCCGATTTGCCCAATCGCTTCATCATGGTCTCGACGCCGACCGATTGGTATGGTCCGGACAACTGGTGGCAAGTGCGCGAGGGGGCCGTCGCCTATCTGAGCGAGTATCTGAAGTTGGCCGGCTACTGGGTCGCCTACGGCGCCGGTAAGTGGTGGCTCGCGCTGCTGGGGGGAGCCAGCGCCGTGGCGCTGTGGCGCCGCCGCGCGGCGCGGCGCACGCTGGCATAATCGTCATAACCGAACCTCGCGGCCTGACGAGCGTGCCCAGCGGCCAGCGTTTTTGGCCCGCGCTGTCGGCCAGCGCCCAATCGGCGCGTGCGAATCGCTTGCTAGCAGGTAAGATAAACCTGAGCACGTGTTTGCGCGTGCCGCCACACCTTGAAACGCGACCCCGCCGCCGATGAGCGACCGAGCGACTCTGACTGTCGTCATCCCCATCTACAACGAGCAGGAAAACCTGCCCGAGTTGTTTCGCCGACTGCGCGCGGTGTTCGATCAGTTGACCGACCTTGATTGCTCGGTGTTGTACATCGACGACGGCAGCCGCGACGAGTCGATGCGGCTGATGGTCGAGCAGAATCGTCAGGACGCCCGCTTTCGCGTGGCCGAGTTGTCACGCAACTTCGGTCATCAACCGGCGTTGACGGCCGGCCTGATGCTGGCCGACGCCGACGCCGTGGTGTTGATGGACGGCGACATGCAGGATCCGCCCGAGTTGATCCCCGAGTTGGTCATTTGCTGGCGACAAGGGGCCGACGTCGTGCGAGCGGTGCGCCGCGATCGGGCCGAACGAGGGCTGAAGCGGATCGGCTTCGAACTGTTCTACAAAATCATCGATTGGATCAGCGATTTCCCGTTGCCCAATCAGACCGGCATCTTCGGTTTGCTGTCGCGCCAGGCGGTCAATGAATTGAACCGAATGCCCGAGAAGAACCGGTTCTTACCGGGACTGCGGGCGTGGATCGGCTTTGACCAGCGCACCGTGTTTTACGATCGCCAGTTGCGCGCCGCCGGCGAGCCCAAGCAGAACATCTGGCGGCTGGTCCGCTACGCGATGGACGGCTTTCTGAGCTTTTCGTATAAACCCCTCAGGCTGATGTTCGGCGCCGGCGTGATTGTCAGCTTGTGTGGGTTTGTGCTAGCCGTTTCGTTCGTGCTGAAGCGGCTGTTGGGCTACGAGACGGCCCCCACCGGGTTCACCACCTTGATTACCGTGGTGCTGTTTCTGGGGGGCGTGCAATTGATGGCCATGGGCCTGTTGGGCGAATATCTGGGGCGAATCTACGACGAAGTGAAACGTCGCCCGATGTACATTATCAAGCAAGTTCACGGCGACCCGCGCGGACACGATTCGCGAAACTCGATCGCCGTGCCGGAGCATCATGGCCAAACCGCTTGAAACCGCCGACCCCGCCTTGGTGGCCAACCGTCGTCGTTGGCTGGGTCGCGCGGCCGTGGCGGGCTTGCTGCTGTTCTACTTTCTGGCCGCCACGACCGCCTGGTCGGGCAAGTCGGTGACGTTCGACGAGACATTCCACCTCGTCTCGGGCTACAGCTATTGGCTGTACGGCGACTTCCGCCTGCAACCCGAGAACGGCAACCTGCCCCAGCGCTGGGCGGCGTTGCCGCTATTGTGGTCGAAGCCCGACTTTCCCACGCTCGACCAGCCCTATTGGCACAAGTCGGCGATGGCGCAAATGGGCGAGCAGTTGATCTACGGCACTGACGCCGGCCCGAACAATGTCTCGGCCGAAAGCCAGTTGTTCCAAGGTCGGGCCATGATCGCCCTAGCCACGGTTGGGCTGGGCTTGTTCGTCTTTACCTGGGCGCGGCGGCTGTGGGGAACGGGGCCGGCGATGTTGGCGCTGGTGCTGTTCGCGTTTTGTCCCACCATGCTCAGCCACGGCAGCCTGATCACCTCGGACGCCGTGATGTCGCTTTGCTTCCTGTGCGCCCAGAGTTCGGTGTGGGCCATTCTGCAGCGAGTCACCTGGTGGCGCGTGCTGGTCAGCTCGGTCGTCATGTCGGCGGTCATGTTGGCCAAGTTTTCCGCGCCGCTAATCATTCCCATGGCCGGCGTGCTGGTCATCCTGCGGCTGGTCGAGCGTCGGCCGCTTGAGGTTTCGCTCGGCCCCACGTTCGAAGTGACCAATCGCTTCGCCCGGGTCGTCGTGTTGGGACTGGTCGCGACGGTACACGTCGTGGTGGCCTGGTGTCTGATCTGGGCGGCCTACAACTTTCGCTACGAGATGCTCGTCAACCCCACGCCCGAGGACGAGCCTTCGCGCTCGTGGGAAACGCTGCTCAAAGAGGACGAGCTGCCGTCGCGGGTGATCGACTTGTGCCGCACTCACCGCTTGCTGCCCGAGGCGTATCTGTACGGCTATGCCTACACGTTTCGCTTTGCCCAACAGCGCAGCTCGTTCTTCAACGGCGAGTTCAGCATCGATGGCTGGCGCACCTTTTTTCCGTACTGCTTCCTGACCAAGACGCCCCCCGAGATGTTCGTGCTGTTGGCGCTGGCGATGGTGGGGCTGATTTTGCGCTGGGACAAAGGGGCCACCTGGCGCGAGCGTTGGCAGGTGGCCAAACCTGACTTGTACCGCTCGGCGCCCCTTTGGTCGCTGTTCTTCATCTACTGGGCAACGGCCATTGCCAGCCACTTGAACATCGGCCATCGGCACATCATGCCGACCTACCCGCCGCTGTACATTCTGGCGGCCGGGGCGGCTTGCTGGCTGCGCCGACCCGACGAGCCGAGCGAAGCGGAATCGCCGGCAACCACGCCCGCCAAGTCCACAACAACGCCCGGCCCCGAGAGCGGTTGGCTGGCGCGACTGCAGGGGCGATTCGCCCATCCTTGGGTGGCGATCGGGGTGTTGGTGATGACCGGGTTGTACATGGCCGAGTCATTGACGACGTGGCCCAACTACCTGACGTACTTCAATCTGATCGCCGGCGGCCCGCGCCACGCTTACAAGCACCTGGTCGACAGTTCGCTCGACTGGGGCCAAGACCTGCCAGGGTTGAAGCGCTGGCTCAGCGACCAGCAGAACGTCAACAAGCTGAACTCGCCCGTCTACCTGTCGTACTTCGGCACGGCGCGGCCTGACTACTATGGGATTGGCAAGAATGCCAAGCGAGAGCAAGCCGGCGCGATCGACGTGCGACTAATGCCTTGTTTCTTCGAGATCGCGCATCCCCTCCAGCCGCTGACGCCGGGGCTGTACTGCATTAGCGCCACGATGGTGCAATGTGTCTACACGTCGTTCCCCGGTCCTTGGAACGACGTCTACGAAAAGATGTATCAGGAGACGCTCGGCCACGTGCAGCAGTTCGAGGCGGCCGGCCGGCAACCCGGCGCGCAGCAGCAGGTCTTCAATCAGAATCCGCAAGGCTGGCAGGCGGTGTTCAGCAACTTCGAGCAGCTTCGCTTCTGCCGGATGTGCGCGTACTTGCGCGAGCGCGAGCCGGCCGTGCAGATCAACAACTCGATCCACGTCTACCGGCTGGTCCAAGCCGACATCGACAAGATCATCTCCGGCAAGCCACCGGCGATGGGCGAATTGCCCAGCCACATCAAGCTGGTTAAGCCCGAGGAAGCCAAGGCCAAGGAAGGCGAATCGCCGGAGACGCCGAAAGAGGCGAAGTGACGAGTGCCGAAGCGCGAATGACGAAGAGTATTCGACCACGACGACACGACGGTCACGACGTCGGATAAATGCAAGGCAATTGAACCGCGGAGGCGCGGAGAAATCGCAGAGAAATGAACCGCAAAGGCGCGATGGACGCAAAGAAGGAAAGCGAACGTCGCGCACTCCTATGGAGTGGCGGCTAAGCGATCGAAGGATTGTCTTCCCCTAGTCCCTAGCCTCTCTGCTTGACAACTGGCCGCATTTGTCTAATCGCTAGACGCTAATTGCTCCTCCAAGCCAGATTCTGGCTGGCCGGTGATTGTGATCCAACGCTCCGAGATCAAGGTCGAAGACAAGGTGGTCGACGTGGTCTCGGCGGGGACCGCGCTGACCATTCAATCCGTACAAGGAGACTGGCTGGAAGCCTCTAACGGCGGCGGCGGTTGGATCAAAGGCAGTTTCGTGAAGAATCCCTCGGCGCGTCGAGCTCGAAGGCGCCTCAAAGCTCGGTGATGCGAATATTTCGCCAGCGGCAAACGGCTCCCACTTCCCAGCGGTCGCGGCGCAGCGGGTTCTTGAGGCTGACGTCGTGAACCTCGAACGCAAGATGCCCCGCGTTTCCTAGCTGTTTGGCGACGCGCTCGGGGTCGTAACCAACGGCCTTGATCTTGGCGGTATTGAGTTCGCAGACCTTCGTGCCATTGATCCACGTGGTAATCACCGGAAGCTGCCCCACGCAGCGGATGCGGAAGTGATTCCAGTCGTTCACGCGCCAGCACTTCAGAAAATCATCAAAGCTCGCGCCGAAGTCTGGTTTAACCGGAATCGCACTGCCAGTCGGCGCTGTCTGCCGGAGATTGCCGACCCGCATCTCGGACAGCCGATCCCCCGTCATGATAAAGGGAGCGGCAATAAAGCCCCCGATCGAGTTGCCATAGACGCCGCCAATGCAGCCGTGGGGCCGGTGATCGACGAGCACCTGAAACCCCATGTTTCCCAGTTCGTGCGCGCGAACCATGATTCCCGTATCCACGGGCCAATCGGGACGAGTTTCCAGCTCCAATTCAAAGTCGGAGAACGTCTCCTCGCTCACCAGGTAAGCGCCGTGCATCGAATCGATCGGATTGTGGCCACTCACGATCGTGCCGTCCTTCACTTCCCAGCGCCCCCGGTATTTGATTTCCTCGACCCGGTGGTGCTCTTCATACCATTGAAAAACGGCCGCCTTGAGTTGGTCCGGGGGAAGGTTCGCTAGCACCACGTCGCGCGGAATCGGCAATCGTGGCATGGGCCGCCAGCCGGCGAATGTCCGGCCGTCGAACAGCGAGCGCTGAGATTTGACTGATCCAGGCCACGCATGCGCCATTGGCCCGACGACACTCGCGGCCAAGCAACCAACGCCGGCCGCCATCGTCTGGTCGAGAAACGCACGACGACCAAAAGGAGGGGACATGGATCCCTCGCGCATGCTGGAGAATGCTTGACAATACTCACGCTGGCTCGAACCTATTTGCGCCCCATCCCGCTTTGGTCGATTCGCTCCAAAGCTAGTTAGGGACCATTGTACTCGGCGCAAGTGCGGCGTGTTACATCTCGCCGAAAGATGATGCCGACCGTAATAATCTGGTGAATGTCCCTGCCGGGCATGCTTCCGGCTGGTCGGGCGTGTCGCCGCATCGCCTGGAAAAACAGGCTGAAAAATGCTACCGTCCAATGACGCCAGACCATCGAACACCAGCTGAAGAAGAGTCTCATGGGAAGAAATTTCGAGAACCGCAAAAACGCCATCTTCAAGACGGCGGCTCAGAAATCGAAGCTCTACTCCAAGTACGGCAAGCGGCTGTACGTCGTCGCCAAGAATGGCGTGGCCGATCCCGAGGCCAATCCCGCGTTGCGGAGCCTGATTGAAAAAGCCAAACGCGATCAGGTGCCGGCCCACGTCATTGACAAGGCGATCGAGAAGGCGCGCGGGGTCGGCGGCGAGGACTTCGTCTCGGCCCGCTACGAGGGGTTTGGGCCGGGCGGCTCGATGGTCATCGTCGATTGCTTGACCGACAACAACACGCGGACGATTTCCGAAGTCCGCAATTGTTTCACCAAGACCGGCTCCAAATTGGGCGCCACGGGCTCGGTCGCCCATCTGTTCGACCAACTCGCGATTCTGTCGTTCCCAGGAAACAACGAAGACGAAGTGCTCGAAACGATGTTTGGGGCCGAGGTCGACGTGGGCGAAATCGAATGCAAAGACAATCGCGTGACAATCTTTGCCCCGCCCAGCGAGTTCTACAAAGCGAAGACGGCGTTGCTACAAGCGTTTCCCAAGACCGAGTTGGAAGTCCAGGAAATCACCTTCCTCGCGCAAGGGAATAAGGAGCTTGGTGCCGACGACCTGGCGATGTTTCAAAAGCTGATCAGCATGTTGAACGATTGCGACGACGTACAGGACGTCTATCACAACGTCGATTTGCCCAGCGAAAGCGCCGATTGATCCGGCGACGAATGTTGACGATGATGGCGTCCGGCGATGTCGCTGACTTGCTGGGACATCAGCGCCGCCGACCAATCAACCCTTTGCTCGAGGTTCGCACACCATGCTGACCACCCTTGCCGTCGTATTGGCCGCGCTGGCCGCGGACCCCGAAGTCTCGAATGCCGAGCGCGACCAGGACGGCTTTTTGCGCCACACGATCGTCTGTGACTATCAGGCGGGCGAAACGTCACTGCGCGTGCTGCTGCCTGAAAAGTTCGACGCCGAGCGTCAGTACCGCGTGCTGCTGGTATTGCCCGTGGAACCCAAGGAAGAGCACCAGTATGGCGACGGTCTGGCCGAAGTGCGCCGCCACGACCTGCACAATAAGCATCAACTCATCTGCATCAGCCCGTCGTTCTCGAATCTGCCGTGGTACGGCGACCATCCGACGAACCCCCAGTTGCAGCAGGAAACCTATCTGCTCAAGGTCGTGCTCCCCGCCATCACGGCGAACTATCCCTGTCGCTTCGAAGGGAACGCCTGCCTGCTCCTCGGCTTCAGCAAATCAGGCTGGGGGGCTTGGAGCCTGGCGCTGCGTCATCCGCAACGGTTCTTTCGAGCGGCCGCCTGGGATGCGCCGCTGACCGAAACCACGCCGGCCAGATACGGCATGTCGATCGTCTTTACCAACGAAGAGCAGTTCTTGGACTACGAACTGCCCGGCGTCATCGAACGGCGGGCCGTCACCCTGCGCGAACGGGAACAACTGGGCGTGTTCGGGTACGACAACTTCCGCGACCAGGCCTTTGCGATGCACGCGCAGCTCGAACGCTTGGACATTCCGCACGGCTACTCCAACAGCCAACAGCGGAAGCATCGGTGGGACAGCGGCTGGGTGCCCGAAGCGGTGGAGTTCCTGGTGTCGGACGACTAGCGCAGGCCTCAGAACCCTGGCGCAGGGGTGGCCCAGGTGCTTGCACCTGGGCGGCCGAAGGCCGCAAGAAACCTCGAGCGCCGACCCGCGCGGGTGGCGAGTTTTCATTTGAGTTGCGCGCGCCCACGGAGTTCCGCGCAGCACCGACGGCCAGGCCATCGATGCGATCGATGCTGCACCGAGCTATTTGGCCGCGGCTGGCTGGGGCTGAGATGTCGCCGCCTTGGCCGGATCATCCCATTCGATCTTGCAATTGGGCAAGGCCTTTTGCAGCGCGGTGATCTGTGTTGCGGTGACTTTGGTGTTTCTGGTGTTCAGGAAAACCAAGGATTTGCAATTCTCTAACGGCGACAGATTGGAAACTTGTGTGCCATCGCATTGCATTTGCGTCAGTGGCATCCCTTGGAGCGGCGACAGGTCGGACACCTGTGTGTAGTGGCAATAAAAAAAGGTCAACTTCATCCCTTCCAGAACGGATAAGTCGGACACCGGCGTATTGGGGCATCCTACGCTCGTTAGTGGCATCCCTCGCAGCGGGGACAAGTTGGTGACTTGCGTGTTTCCGAATCGTAGACTTGACAGTTTCATCCCTTGAAGCGGCGACAAATCAGTCAACTTGCCTTTCCCCCTAACGCTGCCATCGCATCCCATTTTCCTCAACCCCACTAACGCTCGCACTGGGGAAATGTCCTCCACGTTGTCAGTGGCAAATGCAAGTTCCGTGACCACACCATTCTTGATCGCCGCCTCAGTTCCCTCGTCCCACCCCGTGATCCTTCCATCGAACCCCGGATTCAACTCCGCCAGCTTCTTGCTGACCGCTTCGATCTGCTGCTCAGCCGAGAGCTTTTGCGTATCAGTGACCCACTGCTGGAAGGCGGGGTCGAGGTAGGCGAGCTTCTTGGCGATGGCAGGTTTGGCGAACTCGCCCGCGTCGTAACGCTTCCAAAAATCGGCGGCCTTAACTTGCTCGAACTTGTCGCCAATGCCAACCGTGTTAAGGCTCTTCATCCGCCGCAGTACGTCGATCCCAGTGGTGCAGATTCCTGGAGAGAAGCCGATGTGATTCAGGTTCAGGCCTTCGAGCGGCGATAGGTCGGACAATCGACCAGCGCCCGGCTTGCTGCCGCGGCACGAAAGGATCGAGAGATGCGTCAAGACCCTCAGCGGCGAAATATCGGTCACGTCGTCCGTAACAATTCCAAGCCCCTTGACGACCTGCTCTTGAGAGTCGGGCAAGTTCGAAATGTTGACATCCTTAACTTTGCCGTCGAAACCGGGGTTCAACTCCACCAGCTTCCGGCGCACCGCTTCGATCTGCTTGTCGGCGGGGAGCTTTTGCGTCTCGGCAACCCACTTTTGGAAGGCTGGGTCGAGGTAGGCGAGCTTCTTGGTCGTCGCCTTCGCCGGATCATCCCAATCGATTTTGCAATTGGGCAGGGCCTTTTGCAGGGCGGCGACCTGAGCGGGGGTGACCTTTACGCCATAAATACCTACCTGCTGCAATTCCTTGCAGGATGCTAGCGGGGAAATATTCGTAACCTTTGATTCACGGCCGCCGCAGACGATTGACTTCAATGGTAGTCCCGCCAAGGGAGACAAATCGATATATCTGCAATTTGGCACGTGAAGACTGACCAGCGGCATCCCCTGCAACGGCGAAAGATCGTCGATCTTGGTATTGGGACACGCCAGCTTCATGATCTTCGTGCCACGAAGCGGCGAGAGGTCGACTAGTGGCGATGTGCCGCAATTCAGTTCGTTCAGCGGAAGTGTTTTTAACGGAGAAAGGTCGGTCACTTGCGTTCCGCTGACCGACAAACGAGTGAGCGACATTTCTGCCAAGGGGGACAAATCGACAAGTTTGCCATTGCTGCGAGAATTGGAGTCACTTCCGGAGCAATCGAGATAGTCGAGGTCCTTTAACGCCCTCACCGGCGAAATGTCGGTTACATTGTCCGTGAGGACCGTCATGTTTGTGACCACTCCGTTCTTGATCGTGGGCGTCAACTTCCCATCAAACCCAGGGTTCAACTCCGTCAGCTTTTTGCTGACCGCTTCGATCTGCTTATCCGCCGGGAGCTTTTGCGTATCGGACACCCACTGCTGGAAGGCAGGGTCGAGATAGGCGAGCTTGGGCTTGGCCGATGTCGCCGCACCATCCCAATCGATCTTGCAGTTGGGCAGGGCTTTTTGCAGAGATGCGACTTGGGCGGCGGTGATTCTCAGTTCTTTGGCATTCACATAGGTCAGGTTCTTGCATTGTTCCAATGGCGACAGGTCGGTTACCTGCGAACGATCGCACCAAACGGTGTGCAAAGGCATTCCAGACAGTGGCGACAGGTCAGAGACGTGTGTCATTAGGACTGAGATATAGTCCAATTGCATCCCCTGCATGGGCGAGAGGTCAGAGACTTTCGTATACCCGATATGCAGTCTCTTCAAGGGCATTCCTCGAAGCGGGGTCAGGTCCGATACCGGCGTGCTGTAGATCATCACGTTGCTAAGTTGCATTCCCGCCAGCGGTGTGATGTCGGTCAAATTTGCCGGCGTTAGTTTAGACGACTTAATACTGAAAGCTTTCAAGGTTGTTAAGGCTCGCACCGGCGACAGGTCCATCACGTTATTGACGAACAATCCTAATTCCGTGACGGTAGTGCCTTCGATTTTCGGTGGGCCTTTCCCGTCGAATCCGGTTACAATTCCATCGAAGCCAGGGTTCAACTCCGTCAGCTTCTTGCTGACCGCTTCAATCTGCTTGTCGGACGGCAGCTTCTGCGTCTCAGCGACCCACTTCTGGAACGCTGGGTCGAGGTAGGCGAGCTTCTTGATCGCCTTCGCTGGATCGTCCCACTCGATCTTGCAATTGGGTAAAGCCTTTTGCAGAGCGGCCACCTGGGCGGCGGTGACATTGGTGTCGTTGACCAGCAGGGATTTCAGGCTGCCGCAGCTTTCCAGAGGCGAAAGATCCGACACCAATGTTTCGTGAATCGACACGGTCGTCAGAGGCATCTTTTCGAGTGGTGATAGGTCTGATACTCGTGTGCGGAAGCAATACAGAATCGTCAGTTTCATGCCTCGCAGCGGTGACAGGTCGGAGACCTGCGTGTTGTCGCAAGACAGATTCGTCAAAGGCATGCCCGCGAGAGGCGAAAGATCGGAAAGCTTACTCTTGTCCACGTAGTTGCCAGAACATTTCAGAAACTTCAGTCCCATCAACGCGCGCACTGGCGAAATATCGGTCACGTCGACAGCATTGAATCCTAACCCCGTGACCACGCCATTCTCGATCTTGGGCGGGCCTTTCCCGTCCCAATGCGCCAACTTTCCGTCGAACCCAGGATTCAACTCCATCAGCTTCTTGCTGACGGCGGCGATTTGCTTCTCGGGGGAAAGAGTGGACGTGACGGCCACCCAATTCTTAAAGGCGGGTGTGTTGTAGGTGGCGATCCTTTGCCCGCCGCCAAGCGGAAATGTTGACGGCATGTCAGCTTCGTCGGCCTTTGGTTTGTCCGTCTTCACTTCCACCGAACCGCCAGCGGGCAGCTCGACCCGAGCGACTTCCTTGCCGCTCTTGTCCTTGAAGATGAACCACACGCCCAGAGCCAGGCACAAGAACCCAGCGGCGCCAGCGCCAATCAACAGACCCCGGTTCTTATTCCCCGTTCCACCCGTTGATGCTTTTGGCGTGGCCTTGCTTTTAGGTGGTGTTGCGACCGGAAATGCTTGGGGCGATTCTTCGCCGTAGATCGAACGCAGCCCGCCTTGCTGCATCAAGATCGACATATCCGAAGCCTGGTTGGTGCTGGACGCGCTGAAAACGCTCGTCGCGCTCGAACCGGCCTCCTGGACCGCTGACTGGCACCGCTCCAGGTCGGCGATCACTTCAGTCATCGTCTGGTAGCGATCCTCGATCCGCTTGGTCACCATCTTCTTGAAGACGGTTTCGAGCTGCTCGGGAATGTCGGGGCGACCTTCGCCCAGGTCGGGGATTGGGTGCGTATGATGGGCCACGAGTTTTGCCGCCACCGTCTCGCCGCCGTACATCGCCTTGCCCACGAGCAGGTAGTAAAGCGAGCAGCCCAGGCTGTAAATATCGGCCCGCGCGTCGGCATGCTTGGTGCTCATGCCTTGCTCGGGGGCCATGTAATCGACCGTTCCCATGATGGCGCCGGTGCCGGTCAATTCGGCCTGGACTCCACCAGGTTGCTCGATGCGGGCCAGGCCCATGTCGAGAATCTTGACCGACCCTTTCTTATCGAGCAGCAAGTTCGCCGGCTTGATGTCGCGGTGGATCACTCCTTCGCCGTGGGCAAACTCCAGGCCGCGCGCCGCTTGCAGGACGTAGTTGACCGCCTTCGCGACTGGCAGCGGGCCGTCCTTTTTGACCGTGGCCGACAAGTCGCGGCCATCGATGTATTCCATGACCAGGAAGTGGACGCCATTCGCTTCGTCGGCGTCATCGGCGGCCACGATGTTCGTGTGGCGCAACTTGGCCGCGGCTTTGACCTCGCGTTGAAAGCGAGCGAGCGCGGCCGCGTCTTTGGTCATGGCGGGCGGCAACATCTTGATCGCCACCAGGCGCTCCATCCGGCGATGGATGGCCTTGAACACCTGCCCCATCCCGCCGGCGCCGATCCGATCGAGAATCGTGTAGTTGCCCAGGATCAATGCCTTGGCCTTGCCGGCTTTGATCTGGGTGGCTTGGAACTGGGTGAGGTCGCCGGACTTGACCAACTGGGCGATCAGTTCGTCGGCGTCCTTGGGCTGGGCCTTGGGCGGGATGAAGTTTTCGAGCTTGCCGCGCGCAATGATGCTCGAATCGGTCAGTTGCTTGACCAGCGATTCGAGAGGGGATGACATGTTTGCCCTGCCCAACGATTGAGTGAAGCACTCAGTCTAGCCCCCCTCACAATGGGTAGCAATTTGGTCCCGATAGTAACCTTGCCTCCCAATAAAAAAGTAACGGTTTCGCAATAAAAGCAACCGCCGCAAGCCGGGTCGTGACCGGGACCGGACGAACCGTCACGCCGCGGCGGGCGTGGCGTCGGTCGGGAAGTTCCCCTGGGCGTCGAGCGCCACGATGGAAATGCCGTGCTGGTCGGCGAACTCGACCACTTCCATTTCGTCGAGCACGATCGTGCGACCGGCCTCGATCGCCAGACAACTGCCGCCGGCTTGCACCATCGTCTGCAACGTCCCCAGCCCGATGGTCGGCACATCGAACCGCATGTCTTGTTGCGGCTTGGCGACCTTCACCACCGTGAAGTGCCCCTGCCGGCAGAGCGCGCCGGCCCGTTCGATGCAACGGTCGGTCCCTTCGATGGCCTCGACGGCAATCGCGACCTGGCTCTTGATGACCACGCTTTGGCCGATGTCGAGGCCCCCCAGTTGCTTGGCCGCCTGCCAGCCGAAGATCGCGTCGCGGCGCTCGGCCTGGTTGGGAGCGCGGCGGGTCAGTTGACGGAATTTCACGAGCAACTCCGGAGCAAAGTTCGTGGCCGGCGCCACCGTCAGCCCGGCCGAGGCAAAATCATTGACCACCGCCAACAGCAGCGTGTCGTCTTGCCGGTCCTTGGTGGCAAAGATGAAATGCTGACAAAACACCCGCAGCGTTCGCCAATCGGGCATCAGTTGCGCCAATGCCCAGCGGTTGAACAGTCGCGATTTGTGAATCTTGCCGGCCAGCGTCACGTCGCGGACATCGTGCCGTTGGAAGTGGCGAACCATCCGGCCCACCTTCGCCACGCCGACCCATTCAAAGCTGGCGCATCGCGTGGCCAGCGCCGGATCGGCATGTTCCTTGATCCCCAGGCAAAATACGTCGAACCCGGCTCGGCCCAGCGACTCGGCCACCAGAATCGGATAGCGCCCCCAGCCCGCCACCAGGCCGACGCGCGGCCTGGCCTGGGGCGTCGTGCGAGCGGTCGGTGATGCCAGGGCGCCAAGCATGATCTGCCGTCGTCGTTCGATGGATTCCAGTGGCGCGACGCGCGGCTTGCGACCGAGCATGCCGACGCGCGGTTCAGGCCGCCGCTTGCCCGGGCTCCTGATGCAGCTTCTCAAGCGCGTGGACCGCCGCCTCCAGGTGCTTGATCTGGTGCCGCAACTCGGGCAGCTTGGCATAGGTGGCCATCATCAGCTTCTGATCGCGTTCGACCGTGGCTGGCGTGCCGAGCATCCGGATGCCCGGGCCGACGTCGTTCGAGACGCCCGCTTTGGCGCCCAGCACGGCCTGGTCGCCGATGTGTACATGGTCGCGCACGCCGACTTGCCCGGCCATTACCACGTAGTCGCCGGTGCTGGTGCTGCCGGCGATGCCGACCTGCGAGCAGATCAGGTTGCCGCGACCCAATCGGCAGTTGTGAGCGATCATCACCTGGTTATCGATCTTGGTGCCGGCGCCGATCAGCGTGGGGCCGTAGGTGCCGCGATCGATCGTCGTGCTCGCGCCAACTTCAACGTCGTCGTGCAGCTCGACGTAGCCCAATTGGGCCGACAAGACGTGCTGGCCATCGACCAGCTTGTAGCCAAAGCCATACGCGCCGAGCACCGCGCCGCCGTGGACAATGCAGCGCGCGCCGATCCGCGTGTTCTCGTACAGCACGACGTTCGGAAACAGCGTGACATTCTCGGCCAGTCGGCAGCCAGCCATGATCTGCACGCCCGAGTGAATCACGCAGCCCGAGCCGATTTCACAATCGTCGCCGATCGTCGCGCCGGCATGCACCGTGACGTTCGCGGCCAAGCGCGCGGTCGAGCTGACGATCGCCCGCGGGTCGATGCCCGATTTCGCCGCCGCGCGCGCGGGGCGGAAGTAGCTGACAATTTTGGTGAACGCCGCGTGGACGTCGTCGACTTGCACCACTGGTACGCCAGCCAGCGTGAAGCCGCGCGGGCAGACGGCGGCGGCGGCCTGACCCGCGCCAAAGCGTTGGGCCTTTTCGCTGCTATCGATCAACGTAATCTCGCCCGGCGTTGCCACGCGCTGCGGATTCGCGCCCGAGATCGGCGTGTCGCCATCGCCGACAAGAGTGCCTTGGACCAATTCAGCCAGCGTGGCAAGCGTGGTGGGCATACGACGGAATCCTTTCCGTTGACGGGGCGAGGCTCCGATCGGGCGGTCATCCTGACAACAAGTCCAGACCGGAGCCGCGGCATGCTAACCGCTGGGGGGGAATCGAGACAAGGCCACCGCCAAGCGATAGCACCGCGAGCCGCGTCCCAGTGCAGGTCGTGATGTGCTGTTCGGTCACGCGCGTAAAAAAGCCCAGGGGCTTGCCACCCCTGGGCTTGGGAAGTGCTGGCACTTGCTTGCTGCGGAAAGGATAGACCTGCCGCGAACAGAATGGACCTGAATTACTTCTTGCCGGCCGGCTTGGCAGCGGCGGCGGGCTTGGCGGCGGCAGCCCCAGCAGCCGGCTTGGCGGCGGCGCCCGCGGCCGGAGCGGCGGCGGCTCCTTCGGCCCCCTCTTCCTTGGCCTTTTTCTTCTTCTTCATCATCATCTTGATGACCCGGACCTTGGGTAGCCCCAGCGGGCTGCGGCCGTCGGCCCACTTGTCGGCTTCCTTCAGCTTGGTGATCCGCTCAGCGCGATTGAACACGCTTCGGTTGCTGGTCGCCCCGCGGCGGATGCGTAAGCTCTTGTCCATCGTCATGGCAGTTACCCTATCGACGTTTGTTGTGCGGTTGGCGGTTGTACGCTTGGCAGTTGTACACAGTTGGCAAATGTACGAAGTCGATCCCGGCCGGCGCAAAGGGCCTTGGCCCCCGCCGTGGCGAGTCATCAGCAGCCAGCGGGCCGGAACGTAAGAAGCCTCTCAGTTTAGGAGGCAATCGCCCGGCCGACAAGGGTGCCGAAACCACTTGATAGCGGCTGGTTGCATGCTCTGGGAGCTTATCGCTCTTGTTATTCCTACAGTCAGTCTCACACAGCAAACATTAATGCGGCCCATACAAGCAATTGGTCGAAAAATATTTGACAGCGCACATAAGCGAACTGTTATCAGCTTGTTCGTGTCGAGGAAAATCGTTGACGCAAGGCTAGTCGCTGCTTAAGATTGCGCGCTGACGCCCATCCCTGCCTTGGTGCCCTGTGGCCAAACTCAGATTCCCAATCGATACGCTTCTCGCGATGGAAGATCCACGTGAGATTCCGGCCTATTCTTTGCCGTTAGCTGCGCATTATCTGCGTCTGCCGGTTTCAACGCTGCGCGATTGGGTCAAGGGGGGCGAATACCCGACAACTGCAGGCCAAAAGCATTTTTGCCCGCTGATCAATCTGCCAAACCCTGAAGTATTGATGCTGTCTTTTTACAACTTGGCTGAGGCGCACGTACTGAGCGCCTTGCGTCGAACCCACCACGTCAAGATGCCGGCAATTCGGGCCGCGCTGGATTTCGTATCGCAAGAATACGGATGGAAAAGGCCGCTCATCCAGCAGGAGTTTAAAGTTGGCGGCGCGTCTGTATTCGTTGAGAATCTCCAGGACAAAGAGCTAGTTGATGCGGGAACGAAGGGACGACAACGGATTCTGGGATTCATCCGAGAATACTTGACTCGGCTTAAGTGGGAAAACAAGGTCGCTGTGGCCTTGTACCCATTTACAAGGCTCATTACTGACGAAAGTCCAAAGTCAGTTGTGATCGATCCGCGCTATTCTTTTGGCCGTCCGGTTCTGGCCAAGATTCATGTGCCAACGGCAATTATCGCTGAACGGTATAAGGCTGGCGAAACGACGATCCATTTAGCCAAAGATTATGCCTGCAAAACGGACGACATCGAAGAAGCGGTCCGATGCGAACTCAACGTCGCCTTGGCCGCGTGACGTTGTCCTGTTTGTTGATCGGTGCCTAGGACGATTCGATGTTCCGGGTGCATTGCGCGCCGCAGGCGCGACGGTGGAAGTTCATCACGACCACTTCGAACACGATTCGCCAGACACCGCTTGGCTACCGGTCGTTGGCAAGCGCAATTGGCTCGTCATTACCGGCGACAGAGACTTCCGGCATAATTATCTCGAACTTGTCGCGTTGTTTCGCGGCAACGTCAAGGCGTTCGTATTCAGCGGCAAAAACATGGCAGGGCCAGCCATTGGCCAAGCTTTAGTTAAGGCGCTAAAACACATTTACTTCTTCGGAAACAAGTTTGAGTCGCCATTCATCGCGAATGTCACCGACTCTGGCAGTGTTACTATGGCTTGGCACAGGCCGCAGCTTTACCAGGCGGTTTTCGATAAGGCGCCGATCAAACCCGCACCCACTTTTCGCCCGCGTGATTGAACCGCCCACGCCGCAGGCCTTTGCCGGTTCTACCCGCTACAATGCCGCCATGGCCCCGATCAAGAAAAAGTGCGAACTCTGTGACCAGCCCGCAGTCAAAGACGAGCGGTATTGCAAGGAGCATCGGAAGCAATGCTTGGGCGTCCTTCGAGAGAGCGACTACCTGACCGCCAGGCCGAGCAACCTGCGCAAGTTCCGTGATGCCGACAGTCAAGAGAACGTGCGCGAAACCAAGTTTGGCCCCGATCGCTAGGCTAGCCCTTGCACGCGATGTTGCGACACCACCACCAGCTAGCGGCTGGCCCACTCGGGATGCACGCGAGAAAGCCGCAAAAGCCAAGCGACGGCTGATGTTACCGAGCCGCCGGCCAGGGCCGAATTACGACCCGTAGGCTGGGGCGGCGATCACCACGTTCTGCGGCACCATGGCGGCCGGGGCGATGACCGTCGGTGTGCCGTACGTCGTCTGGGGCGAACAGCCGGGCCAATTGACCGTCGGCGAGCAACTGGCGGCCGGGGCACACATGCGCGGCTGCGGCAGACACCGCTTGGGCTGCGGCGCCGGGGCGACCGGTGGCGCGACCGCGACCGGGGCCGGATAGGTCGGCGTCGTCACGACCGGCGGCGCGGCGTAGGCCGGTGCTGGCGTGGTCGGCAGGACGATGTTCGGCGGTGCCGCCGGCGCGGCGTAGGGAGCCGCCGCTACCGGAGCCGGCGTGGCCGCGGTCGGCGCGGTGCCGAAGATATTCTGAAAGAATTGTCGCACCGGGCCGGTGCCGCTGGCCGCTGGGGCGACCGAGCCTACCGGGTTCTGGGGCGAGTCCATCATCGGCCGAACCATCAAGAAGTCCGAAGCCGCCACGGCCGGGCACAACAGCAGGACACTCAACAAAGCGACTGAACATTTCATGATCGGCTCGCACATCGTTCACTAGCGCCGTCGATCGACCGAGATCGAGGCGATTGAACAACCATAGCTTACGTTTCCGTTAGAGCGTGGATTAGCGAGCTTGCCAATGGTAGCGAATGTAGGGAAGAATGGGCTGGTCAACGGCCTCCGGCGCGCAAGGTCAACGACGTTCGTCGAGCGTGCCGGATTCCGCGGGCGGAACTTGGCGGAGAAGTCTGGTTATGGTTCGGTATGTGCTGCTCCTAGCGCTGGCGGGCGCGTTTGTTGCGCCCGTCGTGTCGGCCCAAGCGGGCGAGTTCAATCCGATGCTCAAGCTCGGGGACGCCGCGCCCGAATGGAAAGATCTAATCGGCGTCGATGACCGTCGGCATGCGCTCGCGGACTTGAAGGACAAGCGTCTGGTGGTGCTGGTCTTCACCTGCCTGAGTTGCCCGGTGGCGACCGACTACGAGGACCGGATCATCGCCTTGGCGCGGAAGTTCGCCAGCGAAAAAGTCGCGTTTGTCGCCGTCAACGTCAACAAGATCGAAGAAGACAGCCTGTCGCGCATGAAAGAGCGCGCGGCCAGCCACGACTGGCCGTTCGATTTTCTGTTCGACTCGACCCAACAAATCGCCAAGGACTACGGCGCGACGTTCACGCCCGAGTTCTTCGTGTTGAACGCCGAACGACGGATCGTCTACATGGGCGGGCTGGACGACAACAGTAACGCCGCGGTGGCCAGCAAGCATTATCTGGGTGACGCGCTCACCGCGTTGCTCGCGGACCACAAGCCGCAACCCGCCGAGACCGCCGCCATCGGCTGTCAGATTCGCTACGAGCGCCGCCGCCGCTCGCGGTGAGTGTTTTACCTCTCCCAGTCATACAGGGTTCGGCAAGCGCAGCGAGCCGCATTTTCTACCCTCGCCCCTTGCGGGAGAGGGTGGTTTGCGTCAGCAAACCGGGTGAGGGGTCGGCCCCAGGCTCGCGCGATTGGCAACTTCATTTACCCCTCATCCGGCCCTGCGGGCCACCTTCTCCCACAAGGGGAAAAGGCTGCTTCGCGCCGACGTGATGATTGGAAACGTCTTTCGCTCGCCACGTTCTTACCCTCCCCCTGCCCCTCCCTGAAAGGGAGGGGTGTTTGTCGAACCAGTATCAACGCACAGGTTTTCGGCAAGCCGTGATCCAGCCGTTCGCGCGCAGCCGCTCGAAGAACCAGGCGTGCGGCAGGGCGTGCCGCCGCTCGGTGTCCAGTGGCATCATCTCGACAATCTCGAACCCGGCGCCAGTCAGCAACGCGCGCAACTCGCGGCGCGTGAAGGCGTGCAGGTACATCTGCGGAATGCCGCGATAGTCGAACCACTTGTCGCCGGGCTCGCTATCCTTCAAGAACACCGAACGCAGCCAGTTCACCAACAGCCAGCGACGTCCCTCGTGCTGGTGCAAGTGATGCCAGCGATTGTGGACGTGCAGGATGAACATTCCGCCCGGCTTCAGCGCGCGAAACACATGGTCGAGCACGCGGCGGCGCAGGGACGCGCCTTGCACCATGCCCAGCGTGCTGAACATGCAAATCGCGTAGTCGATGCTCGCGTCGCCGAGGCAGTCCAACTCGGCCAGGTTGGCCAGCAGCAGATCGATCGGCAAGTTCTCGGCCATCGCCTTGCCGCGCACCACGCCGAGCATGTGGGCCGACAGATCGACGGCCAGCCCGCGAAAGCCGCGCCGTGCAAACGGCACCAGCAGTCGGCCGGTGCCGCACCCCAAGTCGGCCAGCCAGCCGGGGCGCGTGAGGTGTTTGGCAATGAAAGCCTCGTCGAACTCGAACAAACTGTTGCCTTGAAAGTAGGCGTCGTAGTCGAGCGCGATGTGGGGCGACTGGAAGTAATCCCACAAGCTGCGGGGAACGCCCACCGGCAATCGCCAGCGGGGCAGCGGCGGCCGCGCGGCGGGGGTTTCGGTGCTAGGGGGCGGCGGTTGCTCAGGCATGGGGGGGCCAGTATAATCCCCTGTTCCGCACGCGCCCACGAACGAATCGCTGGTGGGTCCGCTAATCGGTTTGGGCGATCGCACTGAAGTTTGCCCGGCCAACAAGAATGTCGCGCTGCTAACGCGGTTGCACCGCCCGTCGCCCGTCATCACGACGAAACCAAGGGCGACGATTCAAGCTTTATCTTTTGAGGAGATTGGAACGTGTCTATTCGTGTTGCCATCAATGGCTTTGGACGGATTGGTCGGTTGGTGTTCCGGGCGATTTGCGACCAAGGCTTGCTCGGCAAGGGAATTGACGTCGTTGCCGTGAACGACCTGGTGCCGGCCGACAATCTGGCCTACCTGGTCAAGTACGACTCGGTCCAGGGTCGTCATCCCGGCCAGGTACACAGCGAGAAGTCGAGCCCCTCGGTCGCCGAGGACGACACCCTGGTGGTCGACGGTCACAAGATCAAGTGCCTAGCCGTCAAGGAAGGCCCGGCCGCCATGCCGTGGAAGGATCTAAAAATCGACCTGGTCCTCGAGTCGACCGGCCTGTTCACCGAAGCCGAGAAGGCCAAAGGTCACCTCACCGCCGGCGCGAAGAAGGTGTTGATCTCGGCCCCGGCCAAGGGTGAAGACATCACCGTGGTTCACGGCGTAAACTGCGGCAAGTACGACGCCACCAAGCATCACATCGTCTCGAACGCCAGTTGCACGACGAACTGCCTGGCGCCGGTGGTACACGTGCTGCTGAAGGAAGGCTTTGGCATCGACGAAGGTCTGATGACCACGGTCCACAGCTACACCGCCACCCAAAAGACCGTTGACGGCCCGTCGAAGAAGGACTGGAAGGGTGGCCGCAGCGCCGCGATCAACATTATTCCCTCGACCACCGGCGCGGCCCGCGCCGTGGCCCTGGCCATTCCCGAGGTCAAGGGCAAGCTGACCGGCATGGCGTTCCGCGTGCCGACCCCGACGGTGAGCGTGGTCGACCTGACGGTGAAGACCACCAAGGAAACCTCCTACAAGGAGATCTGCGCCGCCATGAAGAAGGCGAGCGAGACCTATTTGAAGGGGATCTTGGCTTACACCGAGGACGAAGTCGTGTCGAGCGACTTCATTCATGACGCCCATTCGAGCATCTTCGACGCCGGCAGCGGCATCGAGCTGAACAACAAGTTCTTCAAGCTGGTGTCGTGGTACGACAACGAATGGGGCTACTCGAACCGCTGTGTCGACATCATCAAGGTGATGATGAAGGACGTGAAGTAAGCGTCTTTCCCAACCGCGAAGTGATTGCCAAAATCAAAACGCCGTGGACGGATTCGTCCACGGCGTTTTTTCTTGCGCATCGCAAAGCTTATTACAACGGCGTCTTGCTCGACGCGCCGGGAATCTCGGCCACGTATTGCGGCACGGCATAGCCGGGCAAGCGCGCCCGCAGCGCCGCGACCAGCGCCCGACCTGCGTCGACGGGCACTTCGAAATGAGCCGCGCCGAGCACGCGGTCCAACTGGTGCAAGTAATACGGCTGCACGCGCAGCTCGACCAGTCGCTCGGACAGCGCGACCAGCGTCTCGACCGAGTCGTTCACGCCGCGCAACAGCACCGCCTGGTTCAAGACCGGAATGCCGGCGTCGATCAAGCGCGCCAGTGCCTCGGCCACCGTGTCATCAAGCTCGGCCGGGTGGTTGGCGTGGACGACCATCCACGGGGTCAGCCGCGTGCCGCGCAGCCAATCGATCAGCTCGGGCGTGACGCGCTCGGGGATCATGATCGGCAATCGCGTGTGAATGCGCAGCCGGCGCAGGTGGGCAATGCCCGACAGCCGCTCGGCCAGCGACGCTAGCAGCGGGTCGACCAGGGTCAGCGGATCGCCCCCGCTGAGGATCACCTCGTTGATCGTCGGGTCGGCCGCCAGGGCCGCGAATGCCGGCTCCCAATCGGCCAGCGAACGGGGCGTTTCGTCATAGGGGAAGTGCCGGCGGAAGCAGTATCGGCAATGGACGGCGCAAGCCCCCGTTGTTATCATTAAGGCCCTTCCGGCATACTTTTTAAGCAGGCCGGGAACCAACGCGGCAGCCAGGTCATCGACTGGGTCTAACTGATAGATCCGTTCGGCTTCGGGGACGGCCGCGGGCTGCACAGAGCTTGACTTAGGCTGAGCCTCCGCTGCCAGGGGTAACACCTGGCGCAACAGCGGGTCGTCCGGGTCGCCGGGACGCATGCGGTCGACATAGCTGCGCGGTGCGAACACCGGAAACTGTCGGGCCGACGCCTGGGCCGCACGGGCCAGATGGGTCGGCAGCCCCAACCGGTGGCACAACTGGTCGGCATCGCGGATCGCTTCCTTCAACTCCTGCTGCCAGCGTCGTGGCAGGGGTCGCATGGTGGGCGGGTCGGCGATGATAGCCATGATCGGCTCGATAAATGGCGTCGTGGGGCCGGCCCGGCGACGCGACAACCTGATTTGACTTTTACACGATTCGTTCAGCATACACCCTGACCAAGGAAAGTTCACCGTGGCCTCGTACAACACCAGCGATTTCAAGAAGGGCATCAAGGTTCAGATCGACGGCGAACCTTACCTGATGGTCGAATACAACTTTGTGAAGCCGGGCAAGGGAAACGCGCTGTACAAGTGCCGGCTCAAGAACCTGGTGCGCGGCACGACACTGGACCGGACCTACAGGGGCGGCGACTCGCTCGAAGCCGCCGACGTCGCCGAAATCGACGCGCAATACCTGTACCGGCAGCAAGACCACTTTGTGTTCATGGACAATGCCTCGTACGAGCAGTACGAGTTGACGGCCGAGCAAGTGGACGAAGGCTGGAAGTATTTGAAGGAAGGGATGATCTGCAGCATGGTGCTGTTCAACAACCTCCCGATCACCGTCAGCCCGCCCAACCAGGTCGTGCTGCGGATCGAATACTGCGAGCCGGCCGTGCGCGGCAACACCGCCACTAACTTGACCAAGCCTTGCAAGCTGGAAACGGGCGGCGAAATCATCTGCCCGGCCTTCGTCAACATTGGCGACCTGATTAAGGTCGACACGCGCACGGCCGAGTACCTGGAACGGGTCAAAGAGTAACGCGCTGCATCTGAGAAGTGTGCGGCGTCTGAAAGTCATCACCGAGCGCGCACGAGCCCTTCTCCCCTTGTGGGAGAAGGTGCCCGCAGGGCGGATGAGGGGTAAGAAGCTGGTGGTGCGCCGCGCGAGCCCGCGGCGCACCCCTCACCCGGATCGCTACGCGATCCACCCTCTCCCACAAGGGGCGAGGGTTGAAATGCGGCGCGCACTCCTGCGGAGTTGCGGCGAAGTAAATCGTGTTGCGGCTAGGCGGGATTGAATATGTCCTCCGCTGATTACTTGCCGAGCGCTTCGTGGCCGATCATTCAGTTGCGAGCCCGGCTGTTACAGCAAGTCCGCCAGTTCTTCGATACGCGCGGGTTCGTCGAGGTCGACACGCCGGTCCTCTCGGCCGATACGGTCGTCGACCGGCAATTGGACCCGATCGAGGCGGAATTCCGCCCCGACGTCCGCTCGGCCGCCGGCGCGCGGCGGCTGTTCCTGCAGACGTCCCCTGAGTTCGACATGAAGCGAATCCTGGCGGCCGGCGCGACGGCCATCTATCAAATCGGCCACGCCTTTCGCCAGGGTGAATTCGGCGCGCGGCACAATCCCGAGTTCACCATGCTCGAATGGTACCGCGTCGGCGATGACTACGCGGCGGGCATGGAACTGCTGGCCGATCTGGTCGAGGTGACGCTCGGTCGTGGGCGGCCCGAGCGGTTGACGTACGCCGAGGCGTTCGCGCGCCATGCCGGCATCGACCCGCACCACACCCCGGTCAACGAGTTGATCGCCGCTGGCGCGGCGCGCGGCCTGACGCCCCCCGAGACGTTTCCACGCGACGAGCGCGACCTGTGGCTCGATTGGTTGCTGGTCGAGTTGATCGAACCGAAGCTGGGAGTCGGCGCGCCGGCGATATTGTGCGACTACCCGGCGTCGCAGGCGGCATTGGCTGTTGTGCGCCGCGGGCCGCCGGACGTGGCCGAGCGGTACGAACTGTACGCCGATGGCATCGAACTGGCCAATGGCTATCACGAACTACTCGATCCTGCCGTGCTGCGCGAGCGGAACCGCGTGAACAACCAGGGGCGCGTTCACGATGGCAAAGCGCCGCTGCCCGAAGAGAGCCGCTTGCTGGTGGCGATGGAACGCGGTCTGCCCCAATGCTCGGGCGTGGCGTTGGGCTTCGATCGGCTATTGATGCTCGTGTCCGGCAAGCAGACACTGGCCGACGTGCTGCCGTTCCCACTCGACCGCGCGTGAAGTCTTTTACTGCCGCGCACCATCTTCCTTGGGTGCCATGCTCAAACTTCTTGTTTGAGCATGCGGAGTGCTCGCACGGCATGCTCAAGCCTTCAGGGCTTGAGCATGGCACCCCGTGAAGTGTGCGGAGATTTCGCAGGGATTCGAGCCCTCGCGGGTAAAAAACATCAACCGGCTTGCGCATTTTTTCATGGTCCGTGCCGGTGGATCGATTAGGCTGAAGCGAAAGCCCGCCCCCTGCGGACCCGCCTAGCCGCACCTGCCCGAGAGGGACTTTCGCATGACGCATCGCCACCTGCGTGCGCGCTCGGTTTGCCGCACGATTGCTCTGCTCGTCTTGTCGACGCTGGTTGTGCCAGTGCATGCGGCCGACGCATCCCCTGCTCGCGCGCGTGGCGGCGAGTTGCCGACCGACGCCCAGGGACGCCGGCTGAACCTTGACTTCGAGACCGGCACGCTGGCCGATTGGCGCGCTGAGGGGGACGCCTTCACGGGGCAGCCGATCGAAGGGGACGCGGTCACCGCGCGTGGCCGCGCCGACATGACCAGCCAGCATCAGGGACGTTTCTGGATCGGCACCTTCGAGCGCGGCCAGGACGCGCCGCAAGGGACGCTCACTTCGGTCCCGTTCGCCGTCGATAAGCCATTTGCCAGCTTTCTGGTCGCCGGCGGCAGTCACCAGACGACGCGCGTCGACCTGGTGCGTCGGGACAACAACGAGGTCTTCTTCACCATCTCGGGACGCAATCGCGAAAACCTGGAACCGGTGATCGTCGACCTGAAGGACGTGCGCGGCAAGTCCATGTTCATTCGCGTGGTCGACGAGGACAGCGGCCCGTGGGGGCACATCAACTTCGACGATTTCCGCTTCCATGATGCCCGGCCGGCGATCGCGCTGGCCCGTGGTCACACGGGGCCAGCCGCGCCGGCGCACGAGAACGCCGGCCTCGATCCGGTGGCTGCGGCTCGGGCGATGATCGTGCCCGAGGGTTTTCGTGTCGATCTGTTCGCCGGCGAGCCGGACGTGCAACAGCCGATCGCCATGGCCATCGACGATCGGGGGCGACTTTGGATCGCCGAAGCCTACAGCTATCCGCGCCACGTCACCGAAGACCAAGCCCGAGACCGAATTCTGATCTTTGAAGATCGCGACGGCGACGGGCATTTCGACTCGCGCAAGGTGTTCGCTGAAAAGTTGAACCTGGTCAGCGGGCTGGAAGTCGGCTTTGGGGGCGTGTGGGTCGGCGCCGCGCCGAACTTTCTGTTCATTCCTGACAAAGACGGCGACGACGTGCCGGATGGTCCGCCACAGGTGCTGCTCGACGGCTTCGGCTTTCAGGACACGCACGAGACGTTGAACTCGTTCATCTGGGGGCCCGACGGCTGGCTGTATGGCTGTCACGGTGTGTTCACGCACTCGCGCGTGGGCAAGCCCGGCACGCCCGACGCGGAGCGCGTACCGATCAATGCCGGCATCTGGCGCTATCAGCCGCTGCGGCACGAGTTCGAGGTCTTTGCCCACGGGACAAGCAACCCTTGGGGTGTCGACTTCAACGACCGCGGGCAGGCGTTCCTGACCGCCTGCGTGATCCCGCACCTGTTCCATGTGATTCAAGGCGGTCGCTATCACCGGCAAGCGGGCCAGCACTTCAACCCCTACACCTACGACGACATCAAGACGATTGCCTTGCATCGTCACTGGGTCGGCAACCAGTGGAACAACGCCGATCGGAGCGCGTCGGACAACAGCGGTGGCGGCCACGCCCACGCCGGCGCGATGGTCTATCTTGGCGGCGCCTGGCCCGAGAAGTACCGCGACCAGTTGTTCATGAACAACATCCACGGCGCGCGGATCAACCAGGATCAACTCGCGCCGCGCGGCTCGGGCTATGTCGGTGACCGGGCGCCAGACTTCCTGCAGGCCAACGATATGTGGTCGCAGATTCTGTATCTGACCTACGGCCCGGACGGCAACGTGTTCATGATCGATTGGTACGACGCCAATCAATGCCACCACGGTCGCGACGACGGGCACGATCGCTCGAATGGCCGCGTCTTCAAGATCAGCTATGGCCAAGCGAAGCCGGTGACGGTCGACCTGAAAAAGCTCAGCGACCTGGAACTGGCCGAGCTGCAGCTTCACAAGAACGACTGGTACGTGCGGCACGCCCGGCGGATTCTGCAAGAACGGGCCAGCAATGGCGAGGGAAAGATCGACCCGGCCGCACGCGCGCGACTGGTCGAGATCCTCAAGACCCACGCTGACGAGACGCGGCGCTTGCGAGCGCTGTGGGCGTTGCACGTGACCGGGCTGTTGAGTCATGAAGTCCTGTTTGCGGCTGCGTTGGGAGACAAGAGCCCTTACGTGCGCGCGTGGACGATTCAGTTGGGATGCGAACAGGAACGTCCTCAGGAAGAAGACTTTGTGCTGAATTACTTCTACCGCGCCGGGCGGCCTTCGACTCCCGTCGAGCGGTTGTATCTGGCGTCGGCGGCATTGCGGCTACCCGCCTTTCGCGCCGGCGGGATTCTGGAACATCTGGTCTCGCACGCCGAAGACGCCACAGACCACAACTTGCCGCTGATGTATTGGTACGCGCTCGAACGATACTTCACTGAGGAGCCGTTCGAAGCGATTGACGTCGCGCATCGCGGCAAGCTGCCGCTGCTACGCGCGCTGATCGTGCGTCGCGCCGCTCAATCGAACGACCAGGATTTCACCGTGGGCGACCGTGGCCCGCGTTGGTGGATGGTCGACGAAATCGCGGAAACGCCCGATGAATGGCCCGCCCTGCTGGCCGCCGCCAACGAAGGGCTGGCCGGCTTTCGCCAAGTGGCAATGCCTGACAATTGGTCCGCCTTGTACCAGAAGCTTTCAGCGAGTTCCGACGCCAATGTCCGCCGACAGGCGACCACGCTGGCATTGACGTTCGGCGACACACGGGCCATCGGCGAACAATTGCGAGTGATGGATGATCCGAAAGCAAAAACTGTCGAGCGGCTGTCGGCGTTGCTGGCGCTGACCAAGATTCGCGCACCTGGGTTAGCGCCGTCGCTGCAACGGCTGGTGGCCGAGTCGGACCTGTGCGGCAACGCGATCCGGGCGCTGGCGCTGTACGACGATCCGCATACGCCCAGCGTGCTGCTCGACATCTATCCGCGGCTCTCGCAACCGCAACGTGTCGATGCGCTGAACACGCTTGCTTCGCGGCCGGCGTATGGCACGGCGCTGCTGGCGGCGGTCGAGGCTAAACGCGTGCCGAGCACCGATCTATCGGCCGACGTGATTCGCCAGTTGCGGAATCTGAAGGACGCCCAGGTCGACGCCGAGATCGCCCGTGTGTGGGGGACCGCGCGTGACACGCCGGCCGACAAGGCCAAGCAGATCGTCGAGTTGACCAAAATGTTGCAAGCCAAGCCCAAGCGCGAAAACGCTCCCGACGCGGCGCTGGGCCGGGCGGTGTTCGTCAAAACTTGCGCGCTATGCCACACGCTGTTCGGCGCCGGCGGGAAGGTGGGGCCGGAATTGACCGGCTCGAACCGGGCGAACCTGGATTATATTTTGTCGAACATCGTCGACCCCAGCGCGCTGATCGGCAAGGACTACATCGCCCAGGTGATCATCACCACCGACGGACGCACGCTGACCGGGCTGGTGAAACAAGAGGACGCCAACTCGATCACCCTGGCCACGGCCAACGAAACCGTCGTGATCAACAAGCGAGAGATCGATGAGCGGATGGAAAGCACCAAGTCGATGATGCCCGAGGAAATCTTGAAGCCCTTCGGCGAGCGTGAAATCCGCTCGCTGGTCGCGTACTTGGCCAGCGCGACGCAAGTGCCGGTGGCCGCCACGGCGGACAACGCCCGCTCGCTGTTCAACGAACGCGACTTGGCGGGCTGGACCGGTAACACGGCGCTGTGGAGCGTCGAGAACGAAGAACTCGTCGGCCGCACGACGGGGCTGAAAAAGAACGAATTCCTGGTCAGCGACATGCAGGTGGCGAACTTCAAGTTGGCGTTCGAAGTGCTGCTGGTTGACAACCAAGGGAACTCAGGCGTTCAGTTCCGCAGTCAGGCTCTGAGCAATGGCGACGTGCAGGGGTACCAGGCCGACATCGGGCCTGGCTGGTGGGGGAAGTTGTATGAGGAACATGGCCGCGCGCTGCTGTGGAACAAATCGGGCGAGTCGCATCTGCGCCCTGGTCAATGGAACCAGTACGAGATCAAAGCCGACGGCAGCAAGCTCGAGACGCGGATCAATGGCCAGTTGTGCGTTGACTTGGACGACCCAGCCGGCGCGAAGCGCGGGATCATCGCGCTGCAACTTCACTCAGGCGGCCCAACCGAAGTGCGCTACCGCAAGTTCGTCCTGGAAGTCTTACCGCCGACCATGGAAAAGTAATCCGGCGGAGAAGCGATTCGGTGCTTGAGAAGACCCGAGCTATGCCGATTCGCGGTACGCGCGTTCGAGCGCGTCGCTGACGCTGGCCACCACGCGCTGGCGGCTGACTGGCTTGCGCAGCACGTCATAGACCTGTAGCCGGCGGGCCTGGTCGATCAATCGATCGTCCGCCTCGGCCGACATCAGAATGCAGGGCAAGCGGGCATTGAACTCTTTCAACCGCTCGACGGTTTCCAAGCCGGTGAGCCGCGGCATGTGCATGTCGAGCAGTACCACGTGGATGGTGCCCGAGCGGATGATCGTCAGCGCTTCTTCCCCGTCGCCGGCCAAGAAGGGCATGAAGTTCGGCGGGGCAAAGACGTCGCGCAGCGTTTCACGCCAACTGACGTCGTCGTCAGTGATCAGGATAGAGACAGGGCTCAGGATGGAGACAGGGTTCAGGTTCATGGCACTATCGAACCGTCATGGCTCACGTGCTCTCGTCCACCAGCCGCGTCTGCCAAAGCGGCCGCAAATGTCGAGGCAATTGCTATTAATGCATAGCTCGTGCCAATTTGCGGGCCGGCCGGGAACGCGATTTTCCATTCACATTGCGGCTGGGGAGCCCACTTTATGCAAGTATGCTCCGGCTAATATCTTGTAACAAGAAGATTAGATTTCTGACAGATAAACTGGGCGATTCAGCGCGCGTTTGCGGATAAAAACGGGGCTCGTCACAACCTGCCAAACAGGCAGACTCGTTTGAGGTTACGCGCGATCCGCCGGGCTGCTTGCCAGCAAACCTATGCCCCTTATACTACCCTTCGTTCGACCGTCGGCGTTGTTCGCGCGGCACTCCAGCGCTCGGGTGCCGACCGCGCTCGTCTCGCTTGTCCCCCCGCTGCGTCGTTAGCGAAGGAATCGTCTTAGGTGGATACTCTTCCCGCCCCGTCGTTCTATGCCCGGCACGAGTTTCTGATTCGGCGACTGCACTCCCTGTCGGGCTTGATCCCGGTGGGGGCTTACATGTGCGTCCATCTGGCCACCAACGCCAGCGTGCTGGCCGGCTCCAAGCGATTTCAAGAGGCGGTCGACGCCATTCACTCGCTTGGACCGGCGCTCCCCCTGGTGGAGTGGACGTTCATCTTCCTGCCGATCATCTTTCACGCCCTGGTCGGCGTGTTGATCGTCCGTTCCGGCACGGCCAACACCGCTTCGTACAATTACGTCGGCAACGTCCGTTACACGTTGCAACGGGCCACGGCCTGGATCGCGCTGTTCTTCATCTTTGGCCACGTGTTCCACATGCACGGTTGGATTCACGCCGACTGGGCGAGCCCCACGATTCACAAGCTGGGGGGCGGCCAGTTCGACCCCGAGGTCGCCACCTCGACGACGCACGCGGCGCTGGTGCCGTTGTGGGCCAAGATTGTCTACGCCATCGGCGTGCTGTCCTGCGTGTTCCACTTTGCCAACGGTCTGTGGACCATGGGCATCACCTGGGGCGTGTGGACCACCCGCGCCGCGCAGCACCGGGCTAACTGGGTCTGTGGAGCGTTTGGCGTGATGATGGCGACGGTGGGCTTGTCGGCCTTGTTCGGGTTTTCGACGGTCGACCAGCGGGCCATGCTGGCCTCGGAAAAGATCACGCTCGAAACCCGGTTGGCTGATTTGAATAAAGAAAAACAACTCACCGGCGACAATGCCAAGCTCAATGCACACATCAAAGAGCTGCAAGAAGCGCTCGAAAAGAACGCCGCTGAATGGAAAAACCTGAGCGGCGAACCCGCTGCCCGCACTCAAGCATCCCTGGGATCGAAGTAGGCGAATCGAATGGCAAAGCAACGTGTAATGATCGTCGGTGGCGGGCTGGCCGGGCTGGCCGCGGCCATGAAGCTGGCCGAGTATGGCATCGACGTCGACCTGATGAGCCTAACTCCGGTCAAGCGGTCGCATAGCGTCTGTGCACAAGGGGGCATCAACAGCGTCAACGAGCAAACTCGCCAGCAAGGAGACAGCGAATCCCTGCACCTGGACGACACGGTCTACGGTGGCGACTTCCTGCAACACCAACCGCCGGTCAAGGAGATGTGCGACTGGGGCCCGAAGATCATCGATCTGATGGATCGGCTGGGCGTCCCGTTCAATCGCACGGTCGAAGGCTTCCGCGATCATCGCCGCTTTGGCGGCACGTTGTACAAGCGAACCGCCTTCGCCGGCGCGACGACCGGGCAGCAATTGCTGTACGCGCTCGATGAACAAGTCCGCTCCTGGGAAGGCACGGGCAAGATCAAGAAGTACGAGTTCTGGGACTACCTGGGGCCGATCGTTGACGAGCGCGGCATCTGTCGCGGCTGTGTGGCCCAGGATCTGGTCACCATGCAGATTCGCTCGTTCCCGGCCGACGCGGTGATCCTGGGCGTGGGTGGCTGCGGCTTGATTTATGGCCGTTCGACCATGTCGATGGTCTGCACCGGCAGCGCCGCCAGCCGCACGTTCCAGGCCGGCGCGCGTTACGCCAACGGCGAGTTCATTCAGGTTCACCCGACGGCCATTCCCGGCGCTGACAAGCTGCGTCTGATGAGCGAGAGCGCCCGCGGCGAAGGGGGCCGCGTCTGGGTGCCGCGGACGCCGCAGGATCCGCGCAATCCAAAATCGATTCCCGAGAGCGAACGGTACTACTTCCTCGAAGAGCGCTATCCCAAGTACGGGAACCTGGTGCCGCGCGACATCGCCACGCGCGAAATCTTCAAGGTCTGCAGCGAAGAGGGCTTGAGCGTCGAGAAGGATCGCTTCTGCGTCTACTTGGACCTGACGCACCTGCCGCGCGCGGTGCTGGACGTGAAGCTGGGCGGCATCCTGGACATCTACGAGAAGTTCCAAGGGGTCGACCCGCGCGAAGTCCCGATGAAAATCTTCCCGGCCGTCCATTACACCATGGGCGGCTTGTGGGTCGATTATCAGCGCTCGGCCGACGGCGGTTTACAGATCGGCTCGCCCAAGAACCAGGTCACCAACATTCCGGGCCTGTACGCAATTGGCGAATGCGATTACCAGTACCACGGTGCCAATCGGCTGGGGGCCAATTCACTGCTGAGCTGCATTTTCAGCGGCCTGGTCACCGCGCCGGGCATTCAAACCTGGCTCAAGAGCATTCCCGGTGGCGCGGCCAGCGACCAGCCCTCGGCCTTGTACGAGCAAAATCGTAAGAAGCACCAGGCGGCGCACGACGCGCTGCTCAAGCGCCCTGCCGGCGGCGAGAACCCGTACCTGATTCACCAGCAACTGGGGGACGTGATGACCCGGGCCGCCACGGTGGTCCGCTACAACAACGTGCTGCGCGAGGCGTACCAGACGGTCTGCGAGTTGCAACAGCGGGCCGCCAAGTGCTCGCTGTCGGACACCGGCGCTTGGACCAACCAGAACGTGGTCTTCACCAAGGCGCTGATCGACATGTTCCCGCTGGCCCGCACGATCCTGCTCGGGGCGCTGCAGCGCGACGAATGCCGTGGCGCGCACTTCAAGCCCGACTTCGCCGAGCCCGGCCTGAAGGGGGCGACACCGCAGGAACGTCGCGTCGAAGCCGAGCACTGGTGCGATCGATTTGAAGAGAACACCCGCAAGTGGCTCAAGACGACGATCGCGACGCTCGCGCCGGACGGCTCGCCGCAATTGAGCTACGAAGCGGTCGACACGTCGATCGTCACGCCGCGCCCCCGACTGTACGGGCTGGTCGGCGCCGAGCAGATTGAAGAAGTCTGGAACGAACGGCAGCAAAAGGCCAAGGGCAGCGGCGCGACAAACGGCGCCGGCGCCCACGCGGCCGCCGCCGGTGCCGCGTCGTAAGCGGCGCCGTGATTTGATTTCCCCGCACACCATCGTCTTTGCCACCAGCTACATCGAGTCAGCAAGCTTCAGGACGAAACTACTCGCTATGGATCACCACAGTAACGGACATCACGGCAGCGAAGATCACGGCCACGCCGATCATGGGCATGCCGCGCCGACCACCTTTGCGGTTCGCATTCTGCGGCAAGACGCGCCGGGCCGCGCCAGCTATTGGGAGCGGCACACCGTCACCCGCGAGTCGAACATGAATGTGATCAGCGTGTTGCAGCGGATCGCCGCCCAGGCCACGACGGCCGACGGCGAGCACGTGGCGCCGGTCTGCTGGGACTCGAACTGCCTGGAAGAGGTCTGCGGCGCTTGCACCATGGTGATCAACGGCCGCGTGCGGCAAGCCTGCAGCGCGCTGGTCGACAAGTTGTTGGCCGAGAACCCGGGCGAGATCGAACTCCGCCCCATGACCAAGTTCCCGGTCGTGCGCGACTTGATGGTCAATCGCTCGCGGCTGTTCCGCGCCCTGCAAAAGGTCAAGGCCTGGATCCCGGTGGACGGCTATGTGAACCTGGGCCCCGGCCCCAAGCAATCGCCCGCCGAACAGCAAGAACGCTACCCGTTGTCGGAGTGCATGAGCTGCGGCTGTTGCCTGGAAGCTTGTCCCCAGTTCAACAAGATCGAAGTCAAGCGCAAGCCCAGCGAGGCCGACGAAGCCTTGGCCGCGCGCGAGCGCCAGGAGTTCGACGAGGCGTTTGTCGGCGCCCACGCCATCAGCCAGGCCGTGCTGTTCAACACGCACCCGACGGGGGCGATGACCGCCGACGAGCGGATCGACGCGCTGATGCTGGCCGGCGGCATTCAGGATTGCGGCAACGCGCAGAACTGCGTGGAAGTCTGCCCCAAGCATATCCCGCTGACCGATTCGATCGGCCGCGTGGGCCGGGCCGCCACCGTGCGCTCGATCAAGAAGTGGTTTGGCGCGTCGTAAGCGGATCGTCTTCGCCACGCCATCCAGGGCCCCGAGCGCACCATGCAGCCGTCCGGTAGCCACTCGATTCGTTTGCTGGCCATCGGCGACATTCATGGCTGTTCGCGGGCGCTCGACGCGCTGTTGGACCTGGTGCGGCCCACGCCCGACGATTGGATCGTCACGCTGGGCGATTACGTCGATCGGGGGCCCGACACGCGGGGCGTGATCGAGCGATTGCTCGAATTGAACGCCAGCGGACAGTTGATCCCGCTGCGCGGCAATCACGAAGAGATGCTGCTCGAATGCCGCACCAACTTCACCTTGATCAACGAGTGGCTTCAGTGGGGCGGCCAGGAAACGCTGGACAGTTACCAGACCGGCGAGCGCGGCGCGGTCTTTGAAGACATCCCGCTCGAGCATTGGCACTTTCTCGAAACCAACCTGACCGATTGGTTCGAGACCGACCGGTTCATCTTCGTTCACGGCGGGCTCGACCCGCGGCTACCGCTGGAACGCCAGCCGGTGGCGCCAATGCGGTGGATGAAGTTCGCCGACCCGGCGCCCCACTGCTCGGGCAAGACGGTGATCTGCGGCCACACGCACCAGGCGTCGGGCTGGCCGCGGAACATCGGCCACGCCGTGTGCCTTGACACTTGGGTCTACGGCGCTGGCTGGCTGACGTGCCTGGACGTCGACTCCGGACAGTTCTGGCAGGCGAACCAGGCGGGCGAGACGCGGACTTCGACCCTTGCCGAGCACCTGGTTGGGCGCGGTTCGTAATCTTTCGTCGCCTTTAAGCGGATGATGCGACCCCCTTGAGCGTGCAAGTTGCCCCGGCCTGCGCGGTCAACTATACAGGTTATTGCGGCTGCATTCCCTACCCTCGCCCCTTGTGGGAGAGGGTGGTTCGCGTAGCGAACCGGGTGAGGGGTAAGTCGCAGGCTCGCGCGACCCACAACTTCTTTACCCCTCATCCGGCCCTTCGGGCCACCTTCTCCCGCAAGGGGAGAAGGCTGGTTCTGGCCGACGTGAGGTGGAAGCGTCTTTGATTGGTTACGTCTTTACCCTCCCCCAGCCCCTCCCTGAAAGGGAGGGGTGTTTGTCGGTCCTTGCGAAATCGAATTCTGGTTATTGCATGCCACATCGAACTCATCGCACTGTCTTCTCACTCGTCGCCGCACTGCTCGTATTTACGATCGGGCAAATGGCATCCGCAGCCAATGCGCCGCGGCGGCCGAATGTGTTGTTCATTCTCTGCGACGACCTGCGCTGGGATGCGCTCGGCTGCGCCGGGCACCCTTACCTGAAGACGCCGCACGTCGACCGATTGGCCCAGCAAGGGGTCCACTTCCGCAACGCCTTTTGCACGACGAGCCTCTGCTCGCCCAGCCGGGCCTCGATCCTCGGCGGGCTGTATGCCCACGCCCACGGCGTGACCAACAACTTCACCGAGTTCCCCAACACGCTCAAGCATTTCCCGGGCGTGCTGCACGACACCGGTTACGCCACGGCCTACATCGGCAAGTGGCACATGGGTGAGGAGAACGACGAGAAGCGCCCTGGCTTCGATTACTTCGTCACCCACAAGGGGCAGGGGAAGTACTTCGACACCGAGTTCAACGTCGACGGCGCGCGGCGGACGTTGCCCGGCTACTACACCACGGTGGTCACCGAGCTGGCCGAGAAGTGGCTCGCCCAGCAGCGCGGCGACCGCCCCTGGCTGTTGATGCTGGGTCACAAAGCGCCGCACAGCTTTTACCTGCCCGAGCAGAAGTACGAGCACACGTTCGATTCGGTCGACGTGCGGTACCCCCAGAGCGCCTTCGAGTTGGACGACAAGCCCGACTGGATTCGCCAGCGGCTGTATACCTGGCACGGAATCTATGGCCCGCTGTTCGAGTGGCGCAAGAAGTTTCCCGACGACAGCCCCGCCGCGGTGAAAGACTTTGCCGCCATGACTCGGGCTTATTGGGGAACGATTCTCTCGGTCGACGACAGCGTGGGGCGGCTGGTCGGACTGCTGGAAAAGACGGGCCAGCTTGACAACACGATCATCGTCTTCATGGGGGACAACGGCTTGTTGAACGGCGAGGATGGCATGGTCGACAAGCGGACCATGCACGAGCCGAGCATTCGCATTCCGATCATCGTCCGCTATGCGGGCCTGACCAACGGCAAGCCCGGCCGGCAGGTCGAATCGCTGACGCTGACGGTCGACATGGCGCCGAGCCTGTTGGAGTTGTGCCACGCGCCGGCGCTCGAAAAGATTCACGGCCGCTCCTGGGTCAAGCTGGTTCGCGACGCCGACCCGGCCTGGCGAACTTCGTTCGTGTACCATTACAACTATGAAAAGCAGTTCCCCTACACGCCCAACATCCGCGGCATCCGCACCGAGCGCTGGAAGTACATGCACTACCCGCACGGCGACGGAAAGACCGATCGACATCTGGCGGAACTGTATGACCTGAAGAGCGATCCCGAGGAGCGCAAGAACCTGGTCCGCGACCCGCGGCACACGGCGCAACTCATGCGCCTGCAGGCCGAGCTGGCCGCGCAGCTGGGGCAACTGGGGATCGTCAATGACGTAATGCCGCTGGACGAAGGAGTGAAGCAAACGCTCCCCGATCAGAAGATTCGCTAAACTCGATTTCACCGAGCCGCCATCAACCACCAGCTTGTTTCCAACCACGAGGAACATGTCATGAATCGTCGTTCGCAATCGTCGCGCCGCTCGAATGTCAGCCGGCGCAGCTTCCTGGCTCGGGCCGGCGCCGCCGCCGGGGCCGCCTCGATCGGCGCGGCCGCCCTGACCGGCGACGCCGACGCCGCCGAAGGTCCGACTGCGCTGAAGGGGAACATCAAGCACTCGGTCGTCTTCTGGTGTTTCAACGTCGCCGGCGAGATGTGGGACGTGGAAAAGACCTGCCAGGTCTCCAAGCAACTCGGCTGCAAGTCGATCGAGATCATCGCGCCGGAACATTGGTCGGTGTTGAAGCAGCACGGGCTCATTTGCGCGCTGGCCCCGAACGGCATGCCCGGCGCGCCGTTCATGAAGGGCCTGAACAACCCGAAGTATCACGAAGAAGTGCTAGCGCGGACCAAGAAGACCATCGACGACTGCGCCGACGCGGGCTTTCCGGCGGTGATCGCCTTTACCGGTTACAAGTGGCGCGACGCCGAAGACCCCAAGAGCGGCGAGATTTCCTTGGAAGAAGGGGCCGACAACACCGTTCGCGGCCTGAAAGAGCTGGCCCTGTACGGCGAGAAGAAGGGGGTGACCGTCTGCATCGAGCACCTCAACACGCGCGACTCGTCGCACCCGATGAAGGGTCACCCCGGCTACCAGGGTGACGACATCGACTACGTGGCGAACATTTGCCGCCGCGTCGGCTCGCCGCGGGCCAAGCTGCTGTTTGACATTTACCATGTCCAGATCATGAACGGCGACGTGATCCGCCGCATTGACCAGTGCCAGGACGTGATCGGCCACATTCACACGGCCGGCAACCCGGGCCGCGGCGAGTTGGACGAGCACCAGGAAATCTTCTTCCCGCCGATCATGCGGAAGCTGGTCGAGATCAACTACCAAGGCTACGTGGGACACGAGTTCATTCCCACCCGCGACCCGCTAGCCGGCCTGAAGCAGGCCGTACAACTGTGCGACGTGTGAACTGCAAGTTGCGCCACATCGCCTGAAGACGATCCAGAGCCGCCGGCGCAAGCCGGCGGCTCTTTTATATGTGCTTTGTTCACTTCACACGGCACGTAGCAACCCTTCTCCCCTCGGGAGAAGGTGGCCGAAGGCCGGATGAGGGTCCCCGTCGCCCTGGTGGAACGCGTCGCACGGGGCCACGTGGACCCTCACCCGGCGGCTAGCGCCGCCACCCTCTCCCGGGAGGAGAGGGGTTAACACCGCGCCGAACGCGCCTGACGCCGGAAATAATCACTCGCGCGGCGTCATCTCGAGCACGGTTTCAATCACCAACCCGTGTTCGGTGGCCGAGCCTTGCATCACTTGCAGGCCATACAAGTTCTTTGCCTCGTCGCCGGTCGGCAACAGCGTCTTCATCGCTTCGATGTATGCGTTCAGCCAGCGCGTGGCGTCGTCTTCGGTCTTGTCCAGGTTGGCGTGCTTTAGCAAGTCGACGGCCATCTGCATCTGCTGGCGCGAGTTCTGCAACTGTAGCCCCAAGTTGCTGACCTGCAGGAACAGCCCGTTCCGCGCCGGCAGCAGTTCGCGCGCCCGGCGGTAATCGGCGCTGCCGGCGAGTGCGTCCGCCCCCTCGGGCGGGCGGCGCAAGCCGGCCAACACCGGTTCGAGCACGCCGGAGCCGACGCCAACGACCAAGTGGTTCTGTCCGACGAACACGCCCCCTTTGAGCGCCCCTTGTTCAAAGCGGATGCCGGTGAAACCTTGCTCCTCGATCACCTTGCCGGCGCCGACCGCGGAAATCGTCTCGAGTACGCGCCGCCACAAGTCTTCGTCCTTAACGTGCCAGACCACGGCCGTGCGATTCATCGCCTGGGCGGCGAACGGATCGCCGGCCGGCGGCGCGCCCCCTTCCAAGGGGAAATTGACCTGCACGTGCTGTTGCCCCAGCGACGAGAGCAGCGTGGTGACGTCGGTTTTGAGCGCCCCTTGCAATTGCAGTTCGATCGCGCCGAACGCGCCGCTGGCCTTTTCGCCAATCAAGCCGATTAGCGAGTTCTTCGCCTCGCGATACAACTTGCCCAAGTCGGCGCTGACGTGCGCATAGTCAAGCACGTCGGCCGCGACCCAACCGGCCGGTTGCGCGGGCAACGGAGTCTGGTCGAGGACCGACAGCACGCCGCCGCGCGGCGACGGAGCCGAAACGAAGCCCACGGCCCGCGCCACGGCGCCGTCGAGCGTGGCGCGATAGATAATCGGGCCCAAGCCATCGAGCGCCGCCGCCTTGACCACCGGCAAAATCTTGACCGCGTCTTCGTCCTTTTCACGCTTGTCGAGTTCCGCGGCCAGCGACGTCAGCCAGGTGACGGCCGGCTTCAGATCGATCGCCAATTCCGACCCCAACTCGCCGGCGGGCGTCACTTCGGCCGCCCCCGGCGCGTTGAACAGCTTGCACGCGCGGTTCGACCCGCCGGTCAACTGGGCCAGGTACTGCCCCAGCGTCGTGCGGCCAAACTCGGCTTCGGCCTCGCTAGCCGCGCGCTGGTCAACGGGCTTCGACTCGTCGGCGTCGATGTCGACCGGCATGGTGAACAGCATGGCAATCCGCGGGCCAACCCGGGCGATGAACGCGTGCCAGTCGATGTAGTTCCGCTTGGCCTTGTCGTCGTCGTCCTTGTCGATGAAGGCGTCGGCGGGCAGCGTCAATCGCATCACCTTTTGCTCGGCCAATTGCTCGTCAACGCGCGCGATCGGGTTTTCGTCTTCCTTCTGTTCTTCAATGGCCTGTTCGATGGCCGACACGAACCGCTCGCCGACATCCCCCGACGGTTCCAACGTGATCAGCACCGCCGCGTGGCTCAGCTTGTCATCGGCCTGGCCATAGATCACCGCCAGCGAGCATTCGCCATGAAACAAGCCGGGCAAGTCCTCGGCCTTGAGCTGGTACTTTCCCAAGTCCTGGACAAACTCGTCCCATTCGTCGCCGATGGCGTCGCGAAAGATCTTGGTCAGCTTGCCGAGCCGCTCGGGATCGGTCATGTAAGCGCCGATCTTGGTCCGCTCTTTCATCGCCTGCCACATCGCCGCCGGCGACGGCATCCGCACGACCACCATCGTCCGCTCAGGCAGACAATCGATCGTCGATGGCAACGGGTCCGCGGCGCTGGCCGCGCCGGCCACCACCAAGGTCAGCCCGGCGACGAACACGCCAGCGCGGACAATCAGTCGGGAAACATCGTGGCGAATGCTCATGGCTTGGTTCTCTTCGAGGGTTCGGTGGCGCGCTGGCTCGATCTTGATTTGTCGCCGGTCGTGTCGACTTGGCTGCCGGACTTTAACGACGGCGGCGGCAGGTATGTCACGCCGTTTTGCGGCTGCGAGGCGTCATACAGGAAGCTTTCTCGATGGACCAGGAAATCAATCAAATCACAGGCGGGGATGCCGAACGCCAGCCCTTGAAAGCTGGTCGCGCCGGCGCACACCACGCCGACGATCTCGCCGCGCTGATTGAACATCGGGCCGCCGCTATTGCCGGGGTTGATCGCCGCATCGGTCTGGATCAAGCGCATGTGGCCGATGGTCCGCGTGGTCGAGCTGACGATCCCTTGCGTCACCGACCGTTCGAGCCCCAGCGGATTGCCAATGGCGAACACCAGGTTCCCCACGTGCAAATCGTCCCGGTCGTTGATCACCACCGGACGCGGCGCCGGTCCTTTCATCTCGGTCAGGTCCAGTTGCAACAGCGCCAGATCGCGCAGCGGCTGCAGCGCCAGAATCTTGATCTTCTTGAGTTCGTCCTTTTCGTAGCCCGCGGCAGTGCGGCGGAACATCGTGACGCTCAGCTTGGTCTGCCGCTCGACGACGTGATAGTTGGTGATCAGGTGCCCTTCGCTGCTGATGATGAACCCGCTGCCCAGTCCTTCGGGGCTGCGAACCAGGACCACGGCGTCGCCAAATCGCTTGACTAGCGTCGGCACGTCGGCCGCTTCGAGCCGGCCGGTGGTGAACAGCCCGGCGTCGAGCTTGGCTGCCGCGCCGCCGGCCGCGCCGGTCTGACGCTGCACGTCCAAGATGCGCCGTGACGGCAAGTGGAGCACGTCGTTCCCCAGGTCGAGGACCACCCCTTCATCGTTTTCACGCAACAAGGGAGCGGTGATCTTGGCCCCGCCGACCAGCGTGACCGTCACCTGCTCGGCCGCGACGACCACCGCACCGGGCAGCGATGCCCACACCAGCCCAACCGCGAACAGCGCATGCCGCGCGATAATTTCCCAACGAGTCATGCTCATTTCACGCCCTCCCGGGCCAGATAGATCAACACTCGGTCGTGGCAGATCAGGGCCAGGTCTTGCTGCCCGTCGCCGTCGCCATCAAAGCCGACGACGGCGCGCGGCTCGGTGACGCGGGCTTCGCCATGACCGCCACCGTAGGGGTAAGCCTGATCGTCGAAGACCTGCCACGAGGCGACCGATTTCAACTCTTTGTTCATCCGGCGCAGCAGCGTCAATTGATGCCGGCGATCGTCGCACAGCAGCACGTCGGGCTCGCCGCGCCCCTCGACATCGGCGACCAGAATGCGATGGATCGTCGCCTCTTTCACGCCACTGGGACGACCGACGCGGCCGTCGATGCTGTCCAACAGCTTCAATTCGACGGCGCGGCCTGGCGACAGGCGGATGATCTGCTCGCTGTCGATCAGCACCAACCCTAGCACCGCGTCAAAGGCCAACTGCACGGCGTGCGGCGGGCGGAAGCTCTCGGCCACGCGCAGCAAACCCGACTTGTCGGGTTCGAGCCGGTGGATGAACGCGCCGCCTTGTTCCAATGCCCAGCCCGACGTCTCGCCCGCGCGACGCACGAAGGCGGCCAGCTTTTGCCCCTCGGGCAACATCAACTGATCGACGGGGTTCAAGTCCGGCCCCAGCCATTGCAACACGCCGTCCGTAAGCCGGGCCGGTTGATACTCGCCGGGCTTGCCCCCTTTTTCAAACAGCATGAACTCGCCCAGGTCCACCTTGGCCAGGTTCGCTGGCTCGGTCGTGGTGACTTTGCCGTCGTCGTCCACGCTCATCAACTTGGCCGTCGTGGCGTAGGCGACCTGGGCCAAGATCTTCGCGCCCCCCAGCCAGACCACCTTTTCGATCTTGGCCGACGACGAACCGGTTCCCTTTGAGCCGACGTTGCTGAACCGCTTGCGCGTCGGCTTTTCCTGATCGACGGGCCAAGTGTACAAGTCGAGGTGCGCCCCGACGCGCTGGGCCCACCAGGTCGTCCGCCCAACCGTTTCCAGGGCCACGATCTTGCGATCGTCGCTATCGGTCTCGCCCGGGAAGGGTTGCGGATAGCTCAACCGGTTCGACTGCCACGACGATTGTTGCAGGTCGGCGCCGTCCTTGATCCACAACAGCAGCATGCCCGGCCGAGCTGTCGGCGCGAGCAGCGATTTCACGTTGCTCAGCGTGGGAAAGCTCTGCTCGGTTTGCCAGCCACTGGCTGTTAAGTCGTGTACGCGCAAGCGCGGCTGGCTACTGTCGGCGGCGACAATGGCCGCGCGGTCGCCGAGCTTGATGCCGCACCAGGCGGCCTTGGTCCCGCCGGGCATGGGTAAAGAGTCGTGGCGACCGAGCGAGGTCGATTCACCTTGCGAAAGCTCGAACCGGCGGAGCAGTCCTTCTTGCGTCCCACCCAGCAACAGCAGATCGGCCGCCCCCTTGGACCGGGGCAACACGCCGAAACCTTGTACGTTGTGGTCGTACAGCACCTGGGCGGGCAGCAGCTTGCCCGCCACCGCCTCGAACCAGCGGATGGTTTGATGGGGCGTTGCCGACCATTCGACCAGGTCGAGCGCCCCATCCCCATTCAAATCGACCAGCCCCCAGTTCAACCGGCTGCGGCTTTCGCGCGGCGATAGCCAGGTGGCCCGGCTATGCGCGGCCAGCGGCACGACCTGAATCCCTTGCTCAAAGCTGATCAGCAGCTCGGCCGCATCGGCCGCCGGGCGGCGGACGAGCATCAGCTTGTCATGCCCGGCGGGCGTGCCGGTGAGCAGTTGCCATTGGGCGTTTCGTTCCCAGCGATCGCGGCTGGTCTGCTTGAAAGCCAGCACGCGCATCGGATTGCCGCACAGGACCAGCAGCTCGGGCCGCTTGTCCCCGTCCAAGTCATAGGGCACGGCATCAAAAGGCAGCTCGTCGAGCGGCACTTCGTGGTGTGACCAGTCGGGAGCCATGGGCAAATCGTTCGGCCGCGCCGGGTCGCCGGGCTTGGCCGCTTCGCGTTCGGCGGGGGGTGTCCAGCGATAGACATCAAGCCGACCTTGCCGCTTGTTGACAACGACGACCGCCTGTCGACCTTTGCCGTCGAGGTCAACCGCGAACATCCGGTCGGGGTTGCCCTGTTGATGGATGACACGCAGCGCCTGCCAGCCGGGGAAGCCATCCCCCTCGGTGGGCAGTGCCGCCAAGAGCGCCGCCGGCACGAGCCAGGCCGCGAGCGCGCAGAGAAATCGCATGCAAGAAATCCTGGTCTGAAGGGGTGTTGCGTCGGCTCAGCCTACTTTCCTTACCCGGCAAAATCAACCAAGAGTGCCCGGCTTTGGCAATGCGAAAATCCTCACCATGCCAGCAAAAAATCGCTAGAATGCCACTGGGGACGGAAGCCTGCGCCCACACACCCAGAGGAAATCGACACCATGACCTCGCCTATTCGCTCGCTGATCCAATGCGGCACCAAGGTTTGGCTTGATTCGATCGACCCGGACCTGGTCGCGCGCAATCGCGCGCTTGGCGCCACCGGCGCCACCTCGAACCCGATCATCGTCGCCGATCTGATCAAGACGGGTCGCTTTGACCAGGACATTGACCGGCTGATCCAGCAAGGGCTGAACGACCATGACCTGGCCTGGAAGCTGAACGACCAGATCGTGACCGACGCACAGAAAGTCTTTGCGCCCGTCAACCAGCAAACCGCGGGCGACGACGGCTATGTCAGCTTTGAACTCGACCCGCTGCTCGAAGACTTGCAGACCGGCCCGCCCCACCGCGAGCGCGTGGCCCGCTACATCGAAGAAGGGCGCCGCTGGGCCAAGGGACACACCAACCGCATGATCAAGGTGCCGGCCACGCCCGCCGGGCTCGACGCGCTGGAAGAGCTGGCCGCCTCGGGCGTGACGATCAACGTGACGTTGATTTTCTCGGCGCGGCAATATCGGGCGGCGCGCGATGCCGTCTGGCGCGGGGCGCAGCGCCGCGCGAACCCCAAGAGCCTGAAAAGCGTGTACAGCATTTTTGTCTCGCGCTTGGACGTCTATACCGAGAAAGCAGTGCCACAACTTTCGCCAGCCGCGCAAGGCCTGGTCGGCATTGTCAACGCCAAGCGGTTGTGGGCCGAGAACCAGCAGTTCTGGGCCGACAAGGGGCTGCCGCTGCACCAGGAGATCATCTTCGCCAGCACCGGCACCAAGAAGCCAACCGACCCGCCGACCAAGTATGTCGAGGCGCTGGCCGGCAGCGACATTCAAACCAACCCGCCGGCCACCAACGACGCCGTCGAGAAGAGCGGCCTCACCTTCACGCGGCAAGTCGACAAGCTGCCGCCGGCCGAGGTGCTGGCCGAGATCGATCGGCTGGTCGATCCGGTCAAGCTGGAAGAAACGCTGATGTCCGAAGGGCTGGTCAAGTTCGCCGATCCGCAAAAGGCGTTCCTGGCCCTGGTGGCGCAGAAGCGCAAGGCAATGACCGCGGCCGCGCATTAAGCAGGTTGCACGTCGCGCACTGGCCGCGCGATCCTATGGTTCAACACGCCCGCGGCGCGGCAATCAGCGCCGCGGGTTCATTTCACTCCTAGAGAAAAGCGAAACGATTCATGCAGCTCGACCCGTACGCCATGTGTCCCTGCGGCTCTGGCAAGAAACTCAAGTTCTGTTGCGCTGACCTGGCACATGACCTCGAGCAAATCTATAAGCTGGCCGACGGCGGCCAGCGGCAAGCCTGCCTGGACCAGGTGGAACGACTGCTGGTGACGCATCCCGAGCGGGCCTGCTTGTTGTCATTGAAGGCGACGCTGCAAAGCCAGTTGGGCATGGGCGAGCAAGCGGCCGCCACAATCAACGAGTTCGTCCGCCTGCACCCGCACAATCAAATCGCCCTGGCCGACAAGGCCATTGTCGCCGCCCAGCAAGAAGGCTCGCTGACGGGCATTGGTTGGCTGCAACGCGCGCTCGAAGCCAGCAACGACACGCTAATGCCGCAGGTCTACGAGACGATGGGCGTGCTGGCCGAAATGCTGCTGGCCGAAGGCTATTGGCAGGCGGGGCGCAGCCACGCGATGATGCAACTGCAGCTTCAACCCCAAGATGAACAGGCGCTCCAGTTCATCGCCCGGGTGATGAATCTGCCGTCGATGCCGGCCTTGTTCAAGGAAGAATTGCCGCTGCAGCGCCCGCCGTTCGACGCGCCGTGGCAGGGTGAATTCGATGCGGCCATGAGCGCCGTTGACCACATGCACTGGTCCGCGGCCGAGGCGCGGCTGAATGCTGTGAGTGGCCGCGCTGGCAACGTCGCCCCCATCTGGCAAAACCTGGCGGTGTTGCGGGCGCGCTTGGGGAACGTGCCCGGCACGGTCGACGCGCTACGCAAGCTGGTCAGCGTGCCGGGCGTGCCATTGCAGGACGCCATCGAAGCCGAGGCCCAGGCCCAATTGCTCGACGCGGCCACGGCCGAGGACACGATCGACGATCTGCGATTGGAATACCCGATCAATGACATTGACCGGGTGCTGGAACGACTGGCCGGCGACACGCGCCTGCAACGCGTTCCGAACGAAGCGGTGCAAGCTCCCGAAGGGGAAGTGCCCCCGCGGGCCGTCTACTTCCTGCTCGATCGGCCGCTGCCCAAGTCCGGCGCGGGCATCACCTATGACGCGGTCCCGACGGTGCTGGGCGAGGCGTTCGTCTTTGGTCGCGAGACCGACAAGCCGGCGCGGTTGGTCTGCGAGTGCGATCGGCCGCACTTGGCCGGCTCGCAAGCGTTGTTGAGTGAGTTGGCCGGCGACGCCGTTGGCGTGCCCGGGGCCGAAGAGGTCATCAACCATATTCCGGCCGGGCAGCGCGCGCTGATGATCGACTGGCGTTTGCCTCCCGATACGCCGCCGGACGAAGTTCGCCAGTTGATGGTCCGTCGCCGCCGCGACGCGGTGTTGAACCGCTGGCCCAAGCAACCGCTGAAGCTGTTCGGCGGCAAGACGGCCGAAGCGGCGGCCGCCGACCCGAACCTGAAGCTCAAGGTCCAAGCGGCACTGCTGCTGGTCGAGATGTCGCTGGAACATCCGTCGACGCCCGCCATCGTTGACGAGCTGCGCGGTCGGCTGGGCTTGCCGATTGTCGCGCCCATCGACCCGTCGGGCATTGTGCTCGACCGGCTGTCGCTGGCCCGGCTGGCGCGCCTGGACGCCGAGAAGCTGTCGGACGACGACTTGCTGACCTCGTTCCGCCGCGCGCGATTCACGTCGATGCGCCTGGCCCTGTCGAAGTTCGCCCAGGAGATTCTCAAACGCCCGCAGGTCCACGAGAAAACTGATATGGCGGGCGTGTACGGCATCCTGGCCGAGTTGGAAGAAGCGCCGGAAAAGGTGCTGGAATACCTGGGCCAGGCCCGCGCCGCCGCGGTCAAAGCCGGCCGGTCGTGCGCGCGGTTCGATATGTCGGAGCTGATGCTCCGCCTGCAACGCGGCGAAGAGCAACAGGCCAGCGAGTTGTTCAAGCACTTGCAGATGAAGCACGCTCAGGAGCCCGGCGTCGGGCAAGCCTTGATGCAGTTGTTGTACGAAATGGGGGCAATTGGGCCCGATGGCCGCCCGGTGACGCGCGCCGCCGGACCCTTGGGTGCCGCGCCGGCCGAAGCGGCGGCCGCCCCCGCCAACCAGTTGTGGACCCCCGGTGGCCCCGCGGCGGCCCCGGCCGGCGGCGAACAGAAGTCAGCCCTTTGGATGCCGGGCATGGACTAAGCGGCACGATGGGTGATGTCGACGAACAAGTGCTGACTGAACGAGCCGCGCTCGACGCCTGGCACATGCAACGGGCGCTCGACGTGGCGCTGCGTGGCCAGGGGCTGGTCGAGCCGAACCCGATGGTCGGCTGTGTGCTCGCTCACGGGGCCGAGATCATCGGCGAAGGCTGGCACCGCCAGTTCGGTGGCCCGCACGCCGAGGTCGAAGCTCTAGCCGTGGCTGGCCCGCGCGCTCGCGGCGCGACCATGTACGTCACGCTCGAACCCTGCTGCCATCAAGGGAAGACCCCTCCCTGCACACGCGCGGTCATTGCCGCCGGCGTGGCGCGCGTGGTCGTGGCCCAGCTCGATCCGTTCCCCGCCGTGGCCGGCAAGGGAATCGCCGAGTTGCAGGCGGCCGGTATCGAAGTCAGTTGCGGCGTCCACGGCGACAAGGCCGCCGAGTTGAACGCGCCGTATCTGAAGCTGGTCACGCGCGGTCGCCCCTGGGTGATCGGTAAATGGGCGATGACGCTCGATGGCAAGATCGCCACGCATACCGGGGCGAGTCGTTGGATATCGAGCGAGGCGTCGCGCGCCGTCGTACACGCCTTGCGCGGCCGCGTCGACGCGATTGCCGTCGGCCGCGGCACGGTTGACGCCGACGATCCCGAATTGACCGCGCGTCCGGCGGGGCCGCGGACGGCGACGCGCGTCATCCTGCATCGTCACGCCAAGCTGTCGGTGACGGCCAAGGTCGTGGCCTCGGCCCGCGAGGTGCCAACGCTGGTCGTGGTGACCGCCGGCGCGACCGATTCGGCCTGCCGACAATTGGAAGGGGCGGGCTGTGAATTGTTCCGCGTGGCGTCAGCCGAGCCGACGGCCGCCTGGCACGAGTTGCTCGACGAGCTTGGCCGGCGGCGGATGACCAACGTGCTGGTCGAAGGGGGAGGCGAAGTGCTGGGCTCGCTGTTCGACTCGGGAGAACTCGACGAGGTCCACGCCTTTATTGCTCCACGGCTGTTCGGCGGGGCCAAAGCGGCCAGCCCGATCGCTGGCGTCGGCATTGCCGACCCGGCGGCGTCGCGCTGGCTGGCGGCCATGAAAGTCGAACTGCTAGGCCCGGATGTCTACCTGCATGGACGCTTGCAGGGGCCGTCCGGCGTCAAGCCGCCATAAACGGCGCGAAAATGGCTGACGATCCTCGGCGTTTCTCAACATATTTGCCGTTTTCGCCCCGTTAATAGTCGGTATAATTTTGGGCGAAATGGGCGAACGCGCATCAATACTACGGAGGTTCCCACGTGGCGAGCGGCAATTACTTATTCACCAGCGAATCGGTCAGCATGGGTCATCCCGACAAGCTGGCCGACCAGATTTCCGATGGCATTCTCGATGCGCTGCTGGCCCAAGACCCGTTGAGCCGCGTCGGCTGTGAAACCCTGGTCACCACCGGCGTGGCCGTGATCGCCGGCGAGATCACCACCAAGGCGGCGATCAACTACACCGACGTCGTCCGCGAAGTGATCAAGGACGTCGGTTACGACGACGACCACAAGGGCATCTGCTACAACACCTGCGCCGTGATGGTCTGCTTGGACCGGCAAAGCCCGGACATCGCCGTCGGCGTGAACGAAGACCAGACCAAGGGGAAGGACATTGGCGCCGGCGACCAGGGGATGATGTTCGGCTATGCGTGCAACGACACGCCCGAGCTGATGCCGCTGCCGATCGCCCTGTCGCACCGCATTACCAACGCCCTGACCGAAGCCCGCCGCAGCGGCCGCGTCGCCTGGCTGCGTCCGGACAGCAAGAGCCAGGTCACCGTTCAGTACGACGGCAACCGGGCCGTGGCCATCGACACGATTGTGGTCTCGACGCAGCACGATCCGGACGTGTCGAACGAAGAGATCAGCCGCGTGGTCAAGAACGAGATCATCAAGCCGTTGCTGCCCGAGGGGCTGACCACCAGCAAGATCAAGTATCACATCAACCCGACGGGCCGGTTCGTGGTCGGCGGCCCGCACGGCGATTGCGGTCTGACGGGTCGCAAGATCATCGTCGACACCTA
>JAFEBQ010000050.1 GCA_018242585.1 Planctomycetota bacterium | reverse complement strand
GCTCTGCCGGTGGTTGCTGACTCGGCCCAGCCCGGCCTCGTGCAACGAAACCTTGGTCCTCTGTTGCATTTAGAGCATCGTTTGATATTGTTTCGGTCGTCGTTGGCACGGCGTGGAACCAGTTGCTCTGGGGGGCGGGCTGGCCTTTCGCGCCGTGCGGCGCGAAAGGGACTGCTAACACTGGAGCGCCTAATCGGCTGGGGCCGCTTGCAATTCGACGCGGCGACCGCCAACTTAAGCACTCCGCATTGCACCCGCATTCTCGAAACACAATTCTGAAAGGTACGAAGACTATGTCGATGTTCATCGGCGAAGCGCTGACTGGCGAAGGGAACGAAATTGCTCACATCGATCTGTTGATCGGCGACAAGTCGGGCCCGGTGGGCGTCGCGTTTGCCAACGCGCTGGCCCGCCAGAGCGAGGGGCACTCGAACCTGCTGGCCGTGCTGACGCCGAACCTGGCCGTCAAGCCGGCCACCGTCATGATTACCAAGGTCACGATCAAGGGGGCCAAGCAGGCCGTCCAGATGTTTGGCCCGGCGCAAGCCGCGGTGGCCAAGGCCGTGGCCGACTCGGTCGCCGCCGGCGTGATCCCCAAGAACAAGTGCGAAGACCTGGTTATCGTCTGCGGCGTGTTCATTCACTGGCAGGCCGCCGATGACAAGAAGATTTACCAGTACAACTACGAAGCCACGAAGCAGGCCATTGTCAACGCCATGGCCGGCAAGCCGACCGCCGACGAGATGATCGCCGGCAAGGAATCGGCCGCGCACCCGTTCCGCGGCTTCTAAGTTCCCGGTTTTCAGGCGGAAAAACCTACGTTTCAGCCGTACTCCCCAGCAACTATGCTAGGGGGGTACGGCTGATTGTTTAACGCTGCTGGCGCTGGCCGAAGTCGATTGCCGACTCGGCTTGCGCAGGCTAGCGCCGCTCGATTCACCAGCACCTCCGAGACCGCATCGCATGGACCGGCAAAAGGTTTTGTTGCAGCTCGACACCGACGAACAGCCGAGCGCGTTCGATAGCATCGTCGCCATCGACGCCGGCGAAGTCGATCGGCTGCTCCGCTATAGCAACGTCACCACCTACAACGTCCGGTCGATCGTGCATGGGGCCATCTTCACGCGCGGCCCCGACGACCTGAGCCGAACGGCGATCTTTATCGGCGGCACCGACGTCGCCGCCGCCGAGGCGGTGATGACCCAGGTGCTCGACACCTTCTTCGGGCCGTTGCGCGTGTCGGTGATGCTCGACCCGAACGGGGCCAACACCACGGCCGTGGCCGCGGTGCGGGCCGCGGCGCGGACGCTCGATCTGGCGGGGGCCAAGGCGGTGGTGCTGGGGGCGACTGGCCCAGTGGGTCAACGGGTGGCGCGACTGCTGGCTCGCGAGCAGGCCGACGTGCGCGTGGCCTCGCGCCGCGCCGATCGGGCCCAGGCGGTGTGCAAGGCGGTCTCGGCGATGGTCGAAGGGGCCAAGCTGACGGCCGTTGGCACCGAAACCGCCGACAAGACGAAGGCGCTGCTCGACGACGCCCAAATCGTGATCGCGGCCGGCGCGGCCGGCGTCGAGCTGATCTCGACCGAAGACTGGCAGGGGAAGTCCGCGCTCAAGGTGATCATCGACCTGAATGCCGTCCCCCCCTTGGGCATCGGCGGCGTCGAGGTTCACGACCGGGGCGTCGAACGCTCGGGCGTGGTCTGTTACGGCGCGCTCGGCGTCGGCGGCACGAAGATGCGCCTGCACAAGCTGGCCATCAAGCTGCTGTTCGAGCAGCGCGACAAGGTGCTCGACGCGGAAGAACTGTACGAGATCGGCCGCGGGTTGTAAGCGGACGCCGTTACTGGCCCGCGTTGGTTGTGGCAGCGTCGGCCGACGCGACGGTTGGCGTGTTGGGCAACTCGATGGTTTTCATCAAGCCGTCACGTTCGATCAGAAAGCTCATCGGCAGCGGGCGCTCGCGAATCAACTGCTGAAACTCCTCGTCGCTCTGGAAGTCGACGCCGTCGACCTCGTGAATCCGGTCGCCGAGTTTCAGCCCCGCCCGGTCGGCAGGCGAGCCGGGGATAATCTGCACGAGGATCAGCGTGGCCGGCTCGGCCGCGTCTTCGCGCCAAGAGATACCGACTCTGGCCGGTTCGCCACGCAGCGTCAAACGCCGGGTTTCGTTCGCTTCTTCCCCCGGGCGTTGTATCACGATGTTGACATTCACGGGCGACGCCACCACCAGCGACCGCAAGTCGGTTCCATTTCCCAACGGCACGTCGCCAAAGCTGAGCAGCCGGTCGCCCGGGCGCAAGCCCGCTCGAAACGCGGCGGAACTGTCGACCACGCGCGTGACGCGCAGCCCGGGCTCGTCGTCGTCGGCCCATTCAACGCCCAAACGCCCCGCCGGCGTCGGCATGGGGGCCTCGATCACTTGCCGGGTAGCAGTTGTCTCGGTTCGCGCATCGTTTCGGAAGCCGGGGCTGCCGTCCCGGTCGGCCAGCGCTCGAACCGTGCCAAACACCAACCGCGCCACGTGCTCCATGCCGTCGTAATCGAGCTTCTCGGCATCGTCGCTGGGGCGATGGTAATCGTCGTGCAGCCCGGTGTGGAACATGACAATCGGAATGCCCATGCGGAAGAACGAGTAGTGATCGCTGTTCCGCTTGACTTCCCAGGTGAACGTCAACGGGATCGACGAGTAGCTGTTCTGCTCCGCGATCAACCGCCGCAGACCGGCCTGTGACCGCCAGCCGATGACTTCCAGCTTGCGGCGTTTGAGCCGGCCGACCATGTCCAGGTTGCACGCGGCGACGACGCCGCGTCGTGGAACCGTGGGGTTTTCGACCCAATGATTCGAGCCGCTCAATTCATTCTCTTCGCAATCCCACAGCGCAAACAGAATCGGCCGCCGCGGCGGGCCGGGCAAGTGCTGCAACGCTTCGATCACTTCCAGCAGGGTCGCCACGCCGCTGGCGTTGTCGTCGGCGCCGTTGTGAATCTGGCCAATCGGGCCGTTGCTGTTCTTGGGCGTGCCATAGCCGACATGGTCGTAGTGGGCGCCGACAATGATGTACTGGTTTTGCAGCGTCGGGTCCGAGCCGGGCATCACGCCCAGGATATTCTGGTACTGGGCACCGAACTGCTGGAAGTAGCTGTCGCTCTTGCCGGCTGGCTGGAGGTCGAAGTTTTCGAACTTTTTCACCAGAAAGATGGCCGCGGCCCGCCCGCCACGGGTGCCGGCGGCGCGACCTTCGAAGGTGTCGTTGGCCAGCGTCTCGACGTAATCACGAAGCGTTTTGCTTTCGATGGTCGCGGCCGCGGCCAGGCCGGCTTCGTTCTCGACCGCGAGGGCTGTCCAAGGGGCCAGCAACGAACATGCGGCCACGCACATCGCGAGGCCGCGAATCAAGAAGCCACGAAACTGGGACGTACCGACCCGAGCCTCGGGGCGACGCATCTCATCTTCGAGAACACCGTCGGAAACAATAAATGACATACCTAGCGCGTCGCCTTGTTAGCGCGACACCTTCGTGTAATCGTAATGTCTTGGGAAAGATGCCCTGGATCACGTCAACGGACTTACGCCCAGAGATTTCTGCCCACTGGGTCGCTCGTCGATTCGGCAGCCGTTGCTCGGGCATCCCGGCCTGAGATGGGAACTGACCCTTTGATCGTAAATCTGATTGCTCAAGCTCTCAAGAAAAAAACGAGTTTTGCCAAAAATTGGCGAGCACTCGAGCCAAGGAGCACGCCCGCACCGCTGCCATCGTCCGGCTCGTAACCGGGCCGAAGCGCCTGCTGGACGGCACGTCTTGAACCGCTGAGACGATCGCGGTCAGCGACCAACTTTGCCGACGACGGCGATGCTAACCTTGCCCGTCCGAGGCACTCAAGTCAAAGTTTGAAATCAAACCAAATCCAAACGATCCACCCACTTACAGCCGCGAAAGCAATGCCATGAGACCCTCAATAGTTGTCGATGTCCCGAGAGGCACTGGCCACGAACCATCACCGTGCGGTAGTGGCAGGCCCCCCATTGCCACGGGACGTCGAGTGTTGCGCGGCGCGGGGTGGCCTGCTTTGCTTGGGTCGCTGGTTGTCCTGTTGATTGCATCCGCGGGCTTCGCCGCCGAATTGCGTCCAAACATCGTCTGGTTTGTCGTCGACGATATGTCGGCGAACTTTTCCTGCTATGGCGAGAAACTGATTGAAACACCCCATGTCGATCGGATGGCCCGGGAAGGAACTCGCTTTACCCACGCTTTCGTGACCGCGCCAGTTTGCTCGCCGTCGCGCTCGGCGCTGATCACCGGCATGTACCAGACCACCATCGGCGCCCACCACCACCGCAGCGGCCGCGGCGTCGAGAAGATTCACCTGCCCGAGGGAGCCACGCCGGTGCCCACCTTGTTGAAGCAAGCGGGCTACTACACCTGCATTGGCAGTCCCCAGGTCGCCGGGAAAAAGGCGCTGGGCAAGACCGACTATAACTTCGAGTGGGACATCGCGATGTACGACGCCAACGACTGGCGCGGCCGCGCCCCGGGGCAGCCGTTCTTCATGCAGGTTCAGTTGCACGGCGGCAAGTATCGCGGCGGCAAGAAGTGGGAAGATGAATGCCAACGAGTCCTCGGCGCGTGGGTCAAGCCGGCCGATGTGACGCTGCCACCTTACTATCCTCGCGATCCCGTGTTGCTCGACGACTGGGCCAGCTACCTCGACACCTGCCGATACACCGATTACGAAGTGGGGCAGGTGATCTCGCGACTGGAACAGGAAGGCATCCTCGACCAGACGTTGCTCGTGTTCCTGACCGATCACGGCATTAGCCATGCCCGCGGCAAGCAGTTCTTGTATGACGAAGGAACGCACGTGCCGCTGGTGATTCGCGGCCCCGGCGTGCCGCGCGGCACGACGCGCGCCGATCTGGTCGAGCATATCGACGTGGCGGCGTTGACCTTGGCGGCGGCGGGCGTGCCGCGGCCAGCAAGGATGCAGGCCCGCGACATCCTGGCGGCCGATTACCAGCCGCGCGAGGCGGTCTTTGCCGCGCGGGATCGCTGTGACGAAACGGTCGAGCACCTCCGCTCGGTGCGCACCGAGCGCTGGCTCTACATTCGCAACTATTTGAACCAGCGGCCCCACTTGCAGCCGAACAATTACAAGGACGGCAAAGCGATCATCCGCCGGCTGCGCGAACTGCACGACGCCAAGCAACTCGACGAAGTCGCCGAGCGGTTGCTGTTCGCGCCTCAGCGACCGGCCGAGGAACTCTACGAATGGCAGGTCGACCGCTACCAAATCAACAATCTGGCCGGCGATGCGCGCTCTGCCGAAGCGCTAGGGGCGATGCGCCAACGGCTGGTCGAATGGGAAGCGTCAACCGGCGACCGGGGCCGCGTCCCCGAGCCGGAAAGCATGTATGCCAGCGACATGGCGGAATATCTAGGCGCAGGGCAGAAATCAGGCCCGCAACGCCAGCGACTGGAACAAAACATCGAGCAGATGCGCCGCTGGGCCGCCGAGGGGAAATAGCCTGCGCGGCGGTTGCTTGCCATTCAACCGACGAACACTAATAGCGCGCGAACGGGTTGCTTGGCCCGGGCACGCGTCGACCGGCGATGGCCATATGCGGGTTTTGTCGGTTTGGCAAGTCAATCAGGTTGTCGCTTTCTCCGGTCGCGGCGACCAACTCTTGGTGAACCGAACCCGAATGGTGCGGGCCGCCGCCCATGATGTTCCAGACCTTGGCATCGCTGCGAGCCAGTGCCGATGGGCCGTTGATCACCGGCAGGTGGCTTTTGGTATCGTAGGCGACCACGCTCAGCTTGGCCGTCCCCATCGCCTTGTCCCGATGGAAGAACGAGACGCGCGGAATCATCATCGACAATTGCGGCATCGGCACCTCGGGCGTGCCAACGAACATTTCCTGCCGGTCGGTCCCCACGCTGCCGCTGGCAACTTCCAGCACCACGTCGGAATCCTCGGGCTTGTCGACCAGGGTCGCGCCGATGCACATCACCCGCTGGTGCAACGAAACGATCACGTAGTTCTTGTCAACGCAGTCGAGATATTTGGTCTCGACGTAGACTTTGGCGCCGCGGATCGGGGTGAGGTCGACTTTGTTCAGCGAGTGATCGACGGCGCTCGAGATGAGCAACTGCTCAAGCCCGGTGCGCGAGGTATCCGATTGCTTGGACGTGGCACAGCCCAGCGCGCCGCAGGCCAACGTGGCCAGCAGCAGCCAGCCACCGAAACGCTCCGCCATGATGTCTTCCCCCCGTGTCCCGGCGTCTGATGCAACGCCAACGACCGATTGTCGGAAATGCCCCAGCGAGCGGCGCGAGGGCAGCCTAGGCTCAAATGCGCAGCTCGAATCACAGTCCGTTTATGACGACTTTATCGATGGTATCGACGCTGGCGGCGTCAGACTTGAAGCCGGCTGGCGCGAGAGGCACAGCTAGCAAGAGAAAATAACCCGCCGGCTGCCGCTCGCAGCGCAGGCAGCTAGCGCCAATCTGGGCATCGACGTCAATTCGTCGGATTAGCCGAACGGATTCGCCCCGGCGGCCCCGGGCTCGGCCGGCGCTTCGCCGTCCTCGGCCTTCTTCGCCGGCTTCTTCGAAGGGTCCACCGGCGGAGGCGGCACGTGCAAGAGCGGTTTCACCGCGTCGAACTCGCGCAAACAGACGATCAGTCCCGCTTTGCTCAACAGATAGATGCGATCGGTCTTCTGGTTCGTCAGCCGGACATCGAGCAACTCGATCGGCAATGCCCCCAGCCGGCCGCCGCTGGCGGCGTCAAACACATTGAGCCGGCCGACCATGTCGCAGGTGTAGACCCGCGACTTGCTCACCGCCAAAAGTTGGTCCTGGTTTTCAACCATCCATTGCACGAGCCCCGAGGTTGGCAACAAACGGCGCAAGCGGCCGCTATCGGCAATCAGGTAGACCGCGTCGGCCACGACGGTCGGCGGATTGCTGATCGGCGCGGCGGTCGAATAATGCCACTCGATCGCGCCGTTCGTGGCCCGCAATGCGTACAGTTCGCCATCGCGCGAGGCGACGTAATAGAGCGGCGGCCAGTAAGTCGGCTGGGCCACGATCGGACCCATCGTGCGCACCTGGACTCGATTCTGCCGCGATTCCAGGTCGTCGGCGAAAAAGTCGCCACGCAACGTCGTCCAAGCGACCTGCTTGTCGGCGATGATCGGCGCCGAGACGGCCGAGCGCGAACCAAACCGGGTGATCGGCGCGCGATCGAGCGAGTCTTCACGCACCAGCTTGTACTGCTCGAGCGCGCCGCTGTCCAAGGGCACCCAAACGTGATCGTCGCTCAGCGCGCAACCGGCGCTCGGCGCGCCGACCAGCTTTTCTTCCCAGGCAATCGCTCCCGTGTCGCGGCGAATGCAAAACAATCGCACTCCGTTCGTGGCGCACACAAAGTTCTTGTTCGCGCCGGGAACCGACGTGCCATGCTTGCTCGAGCCGATCCGGGCCGCCCACAAGGTGCGTCCCGTCTCGGCGTCGAAGGCTTCGATCGTGCCCAGCGTTGTCTGCACGATCAAGGCCCCTTCGCTGAGGATCACTGACCCCACGCTTCCCATGCTGGGGTCGACGGCGGCGCGCGCGAACCAGGCGCGCTGCAGCCCCATCGACTCGGCCTGAGTGTCGGTGATTAGCGCCGAAAGCCTTTCGGCACGCGCGGCCACGGGCCAACCAACCAGCACGGCGAACAGGGCCATCGTACAAGCGCAGCGGATCATGTCGCAAAACTCAACGGTGGAAAGGTTTGGAGACAAGCTGCGCGGGCCGTCTACCTTGGCCGCCCGCGGCTCCGGGGGGTGGATAGCGGTCCCGGGGTAACATTTCTATGATAGTCAGCAGACTCGGCAAACGCACCGCGATTTCTGACTTGCTCCCCTGCCCCGCCCGCTGGCTCGGACCTGCGTCGTAACCGCATGGACATTCCCTCGTTAGGCCCCGACGCCGCCCGACTCGTTGACGACGTGCTGGGGTATCTGAACCTGTCTTCGGGCAAGCCCGACGCCCGGTTCCGCAAGAACTGGAACGAACTCTGCCGCCGGGTTCTGGCTGCGGGGCCACCCCAACCCCTGTGGGACATTCTGCGAGGGCTGCTGGCCGGCCGGTTAAGTGAACTCACCTCGTCGAGCGCCGAGGGGGGGCCGTTTGCCGATGCGTCCCAGGCCCAGGCCATCGTCCAACTTGCGCTCGGGCCGGTGTTGGACAATTACCGAACATTCCACGACGACCTGCTGCGGCACCAGTCGGCCGAGTCGCTGTTTCAGACCGGTCTGCTGGCCCGGACTTGTGAAGCGGTCCTGCAAGTCGGCGGCCCCTGGGACGAGCACGAACGGATTGCCGACGAAGCCCGGGACCGGCTGAACGATTTCCTCGGCTATCGCCCCGTGGCGGTGTTGCGCTCGCCGCAACGTGTCGAACCGTACCGCCATGAATGGTTCGCCCCGTTGCCGGTCTATTGGCGCGACGTCGGACCCCTAGCCGGGCCGTACCACGATCTGATTACCCAGGCGCTGGAAATCGTCCGCGGGCTCGACCGCGAATTGCTCGAACGGGCCTGGTTCGATTTCGACCTGCTGGACGAGCTAGCCGTCGACCCGCGAGCCTATGACTTCGACCATCCAGTCAACAAGCGCCCCAATCACCAGTTCGGCCAGTGGGATCCGCACCGGTTGGACCAGCAAGCTCGCTATCGCCGGTTCGTCCTGCAAAGCGTGACGATCGACGCCTTGCTGTCGCGCGTGACTCAGCCCGGCGAGGCACCGGAGGGCGAACGACTGTTCGAAGCGGCCACAGTGCTGGTCGGCACCATGCTCATGTCCTCGGCCATCGGCGGGCGTGGACCCGAAACCCACGACTCGAGCGTGACGCTGGCCAAGTTGTATCCGCATATCGCCAAGCTGCGCGACGACTATTACGAGCGGCTGCTGGCGCAAGTGCCGGGCGAGCACGGCGAGCGGCTGCGCGCCGAGTCGGCCCGGCTGCATCAGCCGTTTGGCGGCGCGCGGCAACACCTGAATCAACGCCTGGCGGCTCAGCGCGGCACGCAACTGGAACACGTCCACTTGTCGCTGCTGTTTGCCCGGATGGGACAGCCCGAGGCCAGCCGCCGTCGCTCGCAAGACATCCCGGTCACCAGCGCGCGAATTCTGTGCGAAATCAGCGATCGGCTCTGTATTGGCAACCAGGACATCGACCACGGCCAGCCGCACTCGGTCTATGCCTTGCTGGGCGAGTGCGATGCGCTGCTGCACCGAGGCATCGAATGCGGCGCGCTCGTCGACCCGTGGAATATCCTAGGATTCCAGGGACAGTTCAGTCTGTTCCCGGCGCTCGAGAATAGCGTCCGCGACCACCGAGTCGACGTGCTGGTCCACGTGTTGCGTCAGGTGTTCGACCTGCATGTCCGTCTGTGTGGCGAAGCAGCGGCGCAAGGCAACCAGGAATTGCTGCAACAAGCCACGCGGCAGTTGGGCCGGCTGGCGCGCTGGTGGGATCGGTTTGCCAGCGTGGAAGTGTCGGGCGTTGAACGGCTGGTCGGTCAGGAAGTCGTTGAATCAGCGGCCCAGGTGGCCAGTGCGCTCGGCGCTTGGCACGCGGCCGGCGCGGCCGCCGCCGACATTGCCTTTTGGCGCGACCATGTGGCTGATTTCAACTCGATCAAGTCCTACGCCTTGGTGGCGACCGCCCTGTTGGACAAAGAGGATTACATCGCCTCGCGGGCCCTGCTGATGCAGTGGCTGGGCCAGGCCGATCACCTGCCGCTGGCCGAGGGGGATTACTCGTTCCACGAACTGGCGCTGCGCTGGCTGTCGGATGTGTGCCGCAAGCTGAAGAACGCCCGAGGCATCGCCCCTGACGCGGCCAAAATCTGGCCGATGGTGCAGAAGTTCTTCGATTACTTTGAAGCCAACGCCGACACCTGGTGGTCGGTGCCCAGCATGGCCGGCACGCGACGACAAAAGTCCGCGGCCGAGGGGGACGACGACGAAGGCGAGTCCGATACGTTCGACGCGGCTTACGAAACGATGGTCTACCGCGACAGCGCGGGGGACGGTCGCGAGGGGAACACCCTCGAAGGGGACGGCCCCGACGAGTCGTTCGACCTGGACGCCGAAAGCGAAGACTTGGGGCACCGGCTGGCGCTGCTGGTGACGGTGGCGCGACTTTGGAACATCGCCGCGTTAGCCGCGGGGCACGTGCCGGCGGAACAATGCCAAGAAATGCTGGCCGAAAGCGCAAGGCAAGCCCGCGGCCGGCTCGACAAGCTGCTCGAACTGCTCGACGAGGTGGCGTCGTATCAAATTGCCGACCCGTTGGGCACGCACGCGGCCTTGATCGAGTACGAACGTCAACGCTCGGTCAAGGAATCGCTGCTGGCACGCACGATCATCACGGCCACCGAGATGGCCACCGCCGCCCGCGCCCTGGCCGCCGCGCTCGACGAGCCGGCGTTCAATGCCTTGGGGGTCGAAATGCCCCGCTGGGTGCAACTGGCCGTGCGGGCCATGCGCCAGCTGCGTCTGGGGGACACGGCGGCCGTGCGGGCCGGCTTTGGCGAGTTCCTGCAAGTGCTGGGCGAGCAGCCGGTGCTGTACATTCCACTGGCGCGGAACGGCAAGCCGCGCTCGATCGTGGCGGCGCAAGGGGTGCAGCAGGTGCTGAACTTGCTGGCGCGCGAGCTGCCGCGGCAAGGGCTGATGGCTGAAGCGGTGCATCTGCTCGACACGGCCCAGGCGATGGAGAAGCATCGGCCCCAGGGCGAGGGCGCCGTCACCGAGTTCGATCGCTTGTTCGAGGCAGCCTATGCCGCGATGGTCGACAGCCTGTGCGCCGCGGCCGATGAAAGCCGCGCGACGGATCAGGAACTGGTCGACGTCGTCCAGTATCTGACCGAGGCGCTGCTGCATCGCTGGCTGACTCATAGCCAGTCGCTGCGGCTGTCGATCCTGGAGAAGGTCGCTGACAAGACACGCTGGCAAGCGCTGATCGCGTTCATCGAGAACTACGGCCATGACATTTTCACGCCGCGATTCCTCAACCTGAGCAACCTGCGGGCGATTCTGCACCAGTCGGTCGATAAATACCTGCAACAGCTCATCGACGAAGACGAGACCGATTGGCGCTTGCTGCGCGAACTGGGGGACAAGATTCCCCGAGCCGTGGCCGTCGAACAGTTGTCGATGGCCATCGAGGCGATCGTCGAGAACTACGCCGAGTTCAAGGACTATCACAGCACGACCACCCAGTCGGACCGGGGCGAGCTGCTGTACGTGCTGTTGGATTTCCTGCGTTTGAAGGCCAGCTACGAGCGCTACGCCTGGAACATTCACCCGGTGCTGTTGGCGCACGAGACGTTCGTGCGGCGTGGCAAGATGTCGGCGGCCGAAATCTGGCGCCGCTGGGTCGTCTCGCGCACGGCCGACGCGGCCGATTGGCATCGCCGCCGGCACGAAGACCTGCACAAACAATACGGCGTCCGATTGCCCACGGTAGCCGACCGGATCAACGAACGGTTCATTCGCGGTCTGGAAATCGATCGGGTCCGGGCGCTGATCAAGCCGGCCATCGAGGAGCCCCGCGTGGGGTTGCCGCCGACGGCGTTCGAGTTGTTCGAGCAAGAGCTGATCGAGTGGGCCGAGCATCCAACCGGGGCGGGCATCGACGTGCCAGCCTGGCTGGCTCTGCTGGAACAAGAGGCCGAGCAGGTGGTCACGCGCCTGCGCCGGCACGGGGACTCGGCGGTCGACTACCTGGGCGCGCCGACGCCAACCGATTGGAACGATCTGGTTGCCCAGGTACGGGCCATCGAGATCAAAGACGCCTAAGTAGCGTCGTCAGTTGCACGCACTTAGTATTACCAAGCCGGCGACTCGGTCGCCGCGAATCGGCGGCAGAGCCGCCGGCTTGGTGCATACTTGACAACGACGACGGCGGCCCGGCCGGTTGACAATCGTCGCCCCATGCCGCCAAATGCGGGAATCAGGGAGTATTTGTTTTGGAAGGACTCATTCCAGCGCTAGTGTTCGTGTTGGGCCTGGCTGTCGGCGCGGCCGTGGTCTTTGGGCTGATGCGCCAACGCCTGGCCCAGGCCGAGACGCTGGCCCGGGCGGCCACCGCAGCCGAGCGTGCCACCCTGGCCGAACGGGCCCGGGGGGCCGAGCAACTGCTGGCCGAGCTGCGCGATCGGGTCCACGAGCAACACGCCGAGTTGCAACAAATCACCTCGACGCACACCGACCTGGACAAGGAAGTCACCCGCCTGACAGCCACGCTCGACAGCGAACGCAGCGAGCACGCCGAGAAGCTCAAGGTCTTCGACGACGCCCAGAAGCAGCTCTCCGACGCGTTCAAGGCGCTGGCGGCCGACGCGCTGAAGCATAACAACGAGTCGTTCCTTGAATTGGCGACGACCAACCTGGCCAAGTACCAGGAAGCCGCGCGGGGCGACCTGGACAAGCGACAGCAGGCGATCAACGAGTTGGTCAAGCCGGTGAAAGAGTCGCTCGACAAGTTCGACGGCAAGATTCAGGAACTCGAGAAGACCCGCGTCGGCGCGTACGCCGGCCTGACCGAGCAGGTCCGCTCGTTGCTCGAAAGCCAGAAAGAGCTGCGCTCCGAGACGGCCAATCTGGTCAACGCGCTGCGCGCGCCAGCCGTGCGCGGACGCTGGGGCGAAGTGCAACTGCGCCGCGTGGTTGAGCTGGCCGGCATGCAGGAGCACTGCGACTTCTACGAGCAAGAGACGCTCGACACCGACGAAGGGCGTCTGCGCCCCGACATGCTCGTGCAACTGCCGGGGAACAAGACGATTGTCGTCGACTCCAAAGTGCCGCTGGCGGCGTACCTGGAGGCGATCGAAGCGACCGACGACGAGACCCGCAAAGCGCGGCTCGAAGAGCATGCCGGGCAGGTCCGCAATCACATCTACGCCCTGAGCAAAAAGTCGTACTACGAAGCGCTGGAGTCCTCGCCCGAGTTCGTGGTGCTGTTCCTGCCGGGCGAAGCGTACTTCTTCGCCGCCCTGTCGAGCGATCCGCAGATCATCGAAGACGGGGCGGCGCGGAACGTGATTCTGGCCACGCCGACGACGCTGATTGCGCTGCTCCGGGCCGTGGCCTATGGCTGGCGGCAGGAAGAGCTGGCCAAGAACGCCCAGCAAATCAGCGAACTGGGCAAGGAATTGCACAAGCGGTGCGCCGACTTTGGCGGGCATCTGAAGAAGCTGGGGACGCAACTGCGCGGCGCGGTCGAGGCCTACAACTCGGCGATCGGCTCGCTGGAAAGCCGGGTGCTGGTGACGGCGCGGCGGTTCAGCGCGCTGCGAGCCGCGAACGACCAGACGCAAATCGAAGAGACCGTGCCGATCGAAGTCGCTCCGCGCATGGTGCAAGCGCCGGAGCTGTTGTCGGGCATCGACGAGTTGGATTGATTTTCGCGTCGCGTCCATTCGGGTCGCGGCACCCCCAGGAATCGGGCATGGCTGAACGAGTCGTCTACTTCAACGGGGTTTGGGTACCCGAGCGCGAGGCCCGGCTGTCGATTTACGACTCGGCCCTGGTGATGGGGGACATGGCGTTCGACGTCACGCGGACTTTCCACCAGCGGCCGTTCCACCTTGGCGATCACCTGCAACGGCTGGCTCACTCATTACAAGTGCTGCGGATCGATCCCGGCTTGTCGCTCGAGCAGTTGGAAGCGGCGACGCTCGAAACCTTGCGGCGCAATCTGCCGACCGAGGCGGACGACGTCGACTGGAACATCATCCACAACGTCTCCCGTGGGCCGGCGGCGGGCTTCGAGATGATGTTCCCGGCCGAGCAGCGGCGGCCGACCGTGCTGATTAGTTGCGTGCCGCTGGTCGACAAGATGGCTACCCTGGCGCCGGCGTACGACTCGGGCATCGATCTGGTCGTGCCGGCGCAACGGGCGCTGCCGTCGTCGCTGTGGGACTGTTCGATCAAGACGCGAAGCCGGGCCGCGTTCCAGGTGGCGCTGCAGCAAGCGGCCGCCATCAAGCCGGGCGCCGTGCCAGCGCTGGTCGATCCCGACGGGCACTTGACCGAAACGACCAACGCCAATCTGTTCCTGGTCCGCGACGGGGTGCTCTGTTCTCCTTTGCCGAAGAACGTGCTGGCCGGAGTGACGCGCGGCGTGATCGCCAGCATCGCCACGCGGCTGGGCATCGCGCGGCGCGAAATGAACCTGACGGTCGACGACGCCCGAGGGGCCGACGAGTTGCTGATCACGTCAACGTCGATCGGAGTGCTGCACGCCCGATCGTTCGACGGGCGCCAAATCGGGGACGGCCACGCGGGGCCAATCACGCTGCGGCTGCGCGAAGCGCTCGGCCAGGAGGTGGGCCTGGATTTCGTGGCCCAGGCCCGGGCTTACGCCGCGCGGCAACCGCGGACGACCTGAGGCGCCCAGAGCGCTCGGGTCACTGCTTGGCGGCCGGGTCATCCCAGTCGATGTGACACTTGGGAAGCGCCTTCTGCAGCTTGGCCACACCGGCCGCGGTGACCTTGGTTCCCTTGACGTTCAGCGAGGTCAGCTCAGGGCACCTTTCCAGCGGCGTCAGGTCGGCCACCAGTGTTCCCGCGCAGTTCAAGATACTCAGCGGCACTCCTGCCAACGGTGACAGATCGGCAACCTTGGTATTGGGCAGGAACAACTGCCGGAGCGGCAATTCCGCCAACGGGCGCAAATCGGTGATCGGCGTATCGCCAGCGTTCAGATAAGTGATCCGCATTCCCGCCAGCGGCGTCAGGTCTTTGACCATCGTCACGTAGATGCTGACCGAAATCAATCGCAAGCCCACCAGCGGCGATAGATCGCTCACCTTGCCGCGGCCGTGCGTTCCTCCGCCCCCCAGGTTGATATCCTTCAATCCGGCGAAGGCTTGCAGCGGGGAGAGATCAGTGACCTTTTCGGGCCAGCAATGAACCAAGGTGACCACGCCGTTTTCCATGGTCGGCGGTACCTTGCCGTCGCGCCCGCGCAGTTGGCCGTCGAAGCCAGGGTTCAGCTCCATCATCTTTTTACTGACGGCTTCGATTTGCTTGTCGACCGGCAGCTTCTTCGTCTCCTCGACCCACTTTTGGAATACGGCGGCCTCCCCAGGCTTGCTGGCCGTGGCGTTGCTCGCGCCGTCCCATTGAATCTGGCAATTGGGCAATGCTTTTTGTAGGGCCGCGACGTTGGCGGCGGTGAGCTTCGTGTGCTCCGCACTGACGTTTTTCAGATTCGGGCAGCGTTGCAACGGGGTCAGATCTACAATCGCCGTGTAGCCGAAGCTGACTGCCTGAATCGTATCTCCCGCAAGCGGCGAGAGGTCGGCGACTCGCGTGCCGCCAATGTTAATATCCCGGAGCGGCATTCCCGCCAACGGCGTCAGATCGGCGATCAACGTGGCATAGGCGCGCAGGCTGACCAGCGGCATTCCCTTGAGCGGCGTCAAGTCCGCCACCCGCGTTCCTCCGCATAACAGCGAAGTCAGGCTCATCCCTTGCAGAGGAGACAAATCAACGAGCTGTCCCGCGTCGTCACGGCTACCACCGCAGCCCAGCGTGGTCAGCTTCGAAAACACTCGCACCGGCGAAAGGTCCGTCACGCGGTCGGAATAGAAAGTAAACTCGGTCACCGCCGCTTGATGGGTCTTGTGGGTGACCTTGCCGTCGAAGCCGGGGTTCAACTCCACCAGCTTCTTGCTGACGGCTTCAAGCTGTTTTTCGGCCGGCAGCTTTTGCGTCTCGGTCAGCCACTTCTGGAACGCGGGCGTGTTCCAAACGCCGCCGGCCTTCGGCTTTTCGGCGGCGCTCTGGCTGGCCGGCTTGAGACCGGGGATCGGTTGAATGCGGGTGAAGACCACGCGCGTTTTCGGCAAGGCGTCTTGCAGCCGTTGCACGTCGGCGAGCGAGTACTTGCCGTCCGCGAACCCCTGTGGTTCCAACTCGATGGTGTTGAGCGAAGTACATTTTTCCAGCGCCGCCAGGCCGACTCGAGTGACCTTTGAACAACCTCCCAGGTTGAGATAGCCCAGCTTGGGCAAGCGGGCCAGGTGAGCCACGCCGGCGTCCGTCAACTCGGCACAACTGGCGGCATTGACGGCGGCAATGCCCGGCATGGCGGCAAACGTCTCGGCCCACAGGTCACAATCTTTTTGGGGCAAGTAACTGAAAACGACACCGGTCAACTGGCGAAATTCGCTGAGGAAGGGAACCAGTTCATCGCGCGGAATCGATGCCGTCGCGTAAGTATCGATGCTGCTGAATACGAACGCTTCGGCGGGCAGAGGTGTGCCCGGCTTGACCACCACCTTCTTGTCGCGGACCATCAGCAGGCAGCCAAACTGGTGATCGAGCAACCACTGGGCCGCCTTGCGATCGAGAGCACGATCGCTCGTCGCGTTTGGCGTAGCCCCCAATGCCGGCGTCAGCCGCGGGTTGATCCACATGGCGTGACAATTGCCATTGCTCGAGCCCAGGCAGGCCGCTTCCAAGCGCAGTTCGTTGACGCCGCGAACCGAAAAGGAGAATCGGCCCGCCTGGCCGAGCTCTTTTCCCGAGGCGACCTTATACAACTCGCGTCCGTCTCCGATGACGCGAAACTCGACCGGCGAAGCCGGGGGCGTGGCCGCAGTCTCGGCAATCCCCACGATCCCTTCGAAGGTCTCGTACTTGCCATCCAAACGATAGCGAACCAGCGCTGGTTGGCCGCCGGCGGGATGAATGGCCAAAGAGTGAACAAGCGGTTTGCCCTGCCAGGTGGTGGGGATCCCAGCTCCTTCGCGAAGGCTGGGGGGAGCCAGGCCGTGCTTCAGAAGCGGTCCCCAGAAGGACTTGCTTTCCACCTCGGCCAGGTCATCCAGGTAGACAACTCCCGCCGAAGACGGCGCGGCAATGGTCCGCGCCAGCCGCGGGTCGAGCCAGACGCCATAGCCCCGATCACACGGCCCGTCGCACCTGATTTCAAGCTGTAACTCGCGCACTCCGGGCACCGCGACCGCGCACGTCGCCTCGTCGGTCGCTCCGCGCAGCCCGGGAGACTTCCACAGTTCCTTGCCGTCCCCCAGCACTCGGAAGGTCAATGTTCCCTTGAAGCCGTCCCCTTTCGCGGTCTTGTCGGCAAATCCGACCTTGGTTTCAAATGATTGGTATTGGCCATTTAGTTGATAGAGCACCTTGGCGGTGCTGTCGTCGCGGGGATGCGTCACCAGCGCATGGGCCGGTTGCACGCCGCGGAAGGTAAACGGCTGGTTGCTGTCTTCGTGGCCGCGCTTGCCCAGTATGCGATGGCCCCCTTGATAGAAGACCTCGTTCAAGTCATCGAGAAAGGCCACACTCGAATCCGATTGGCTGGCTACGGGCACGCGGCGGCTGACCCAGATGTCGTAGCCCCGCCCCCCAGGGACCGCTTGCGAGTGGAAATACACCGCGCGACCCTGGTCAGCGAGCTTGAACGCGCCGTTGCTCGGATCCCGCTCTCCCCCGCCCATTGGAATGCCAATCGATTGGCCAGGGCCAAACGGATCGGGAGCTTTGGCACGGGTGAAATACGACGTATCGCGAATCGAGCGACCTGCCGCGTCGTACTGCCGCGAGACAATCACAAAGCAGCGATCGTTCGACACGTAATAAGGCATGTCCCAATCGGGCGAACTGATCGGCTCGCCCCAACGCCCGGCGGTCGCGAACGGCTTGTCCAACGCCGAACGCGAAAACATCCACACGTCCCCCGATTGACTACCCGGGCGAGCGGAAGTGCACAACAGCGTCAATCCGTCAGGCGATAGCGCAGGGTGCTTGGTCCCGTGACCCGGGAGATTGACCGGCGCCGGCAGCGGCGTGGGGTTGATAAACGCCTGCTGTTTCGCGTCCCAATGACACTGCCACAGATCCTTATCTTTGACGCTCATCGCTTCCTGGCCGTCGTAGCTGACGATGCCCACATACTCAAATCCTGGCATAACAGGAAGTGATGTCGGCTTGGGCCAAGGCTCGCTTGGACTGGCGCGGCGACTCACCTGCAAGGTGCTTCGAGCATTGACGAAGTAAAGAGTCCGCTCGTCTTCGCTGACTCCCCACAGAATATCTTCATTGTTGGTGTTGATATTTGGCCCGAGATTCTCGGGCGCACTCCACGCATACTGCCTGCCGTCCTGGAGATCGTACGGCCAAGGGGCGTACGGCGAGGAAGCCGACGCAATGGTCGCTGACGAGCCGCTCGAAACGTCCGTCCCTCCGATTGACGGTCCAAAAGTGCGGCCGTCGTAATCGATGATGCACTTGGGTAACGCTTTTCTGAGCGATGCGAGGTTGTCGGCACTCAGCTTGGAGCCTGTGAGGCTGACGAAACGAAGCTTCGGCAACGAGGCGAGTTTTTCCAGTCCAGCGATTGTGACCTTGGTATTCCCAACCTCTAGACGTTCGAGCTGCGGCAACTTTTGTAAATGGAGCAACCATGAGTCGGCGGCGTTGGTACTGTCGATCCTCAAGCGGTCCAGCTTAGTTAACCGGCAAATGTTGACGAAACCTGCTTCGGTCAATTTGCCGCTGGAAGGGATCGACAAGTTATTGAGTTGGGCCCAGGTACCCATTCGCGCGGCAATCTGGTCATCGATGCCTGGCATGCCCAGACTCGTGAGGGTCGGGGGGGGAACAAATGCAGCGCGCGTGGCATCGTCCCAATTAGCGTCCAAGTGTTCGAGCGCCGGTTGGCTCAAGGCGAACGCCACGGCCGATTGGGGAGCAATCTGGGTCGAGTTGAGAAACAGTAATTTCAGGCTGCGTTGATTACGCAGCACCAGTAGCGCCGTGGCGGTGATGTCGTTATAGGCCAGATCGAGCCAGCTGAGTTGCGGCAGCTTGGACAGCGGCGACAAATCAGTGTCGGTGAGTAAGGTCTTGTTGAGCACCAGGTTCGACAGGCGCTTGCAGCCCGGAAGCTGTTGAATGATTTCCGCTGGCGGCTTCTTGCCCGCTGGGAATCTCACGGTCACCAAAGCAAAGTTTTCGACAGGCAGCTTGCCCGCGTCTTTGGCGTCGACGTTGCGCATCGCGCGACCAGTGCCGACTTCGATGCCAGCCAATCCTTGATTGGCGCAAATCCACTCGGCGACTGCGCGGTCAGAATCGCCGATCTTGAAGGCGCCGTCGGGGTCGGCCGATGGAGATTGCACCTCGACCGTGGTACCCGGCGCCGTCTGCACTTTCACTCCCGGCTGGGCCTCGACGCGAGCGACTTCCTTGCCGCCCGAATCGCGGAACACCAACCACAGTCCCAGCGCCACCAGCACAAACCCAGCCCCGCCAGCGCCGACGAGCACCAACGGGTTCTTCCCGGGAGGCGACTTGCCGCCGGCCGGTTTGGCGCCAGGCAGACCCTTGGGGAATTGAACCTGACTTTTGGGGTCGGTTTCCAACTCGGCCCGCGACGTGGAAAGCGTATTCCCCATCAAGCTCTTCAGTTGCTGATTACCGAACGCCGCCGTCGCGCTGTCCGCGAAGTCGACGACCTTGCCCGCACCACCGAGGCTCGGCGAGCTGCCCCCCTCGGGCTTGAACGAGCTGAGAAACTGACTCAACTGGGGGTCGCTGGTCGTGCTGGCCGAAGTGACCATCGTGGCCGTTGACGAAACCCCTCGGGCGGCGTCGAGTTCGGTAACCAGTTGATCGGCCGTCTGGTAGCGGTCCTCGGGGCGCTTGGCCATCATCTTCTGAAAGACCCGATCGACCTCGGCCGACACGTCGGGGCGCTTGGCCACGAGCGAGGGAATGGGCGCGTTCATGTGCGCCAGAATCTTCTTGACGACCGTGTCTCCTTCGAACGCGCTTTCAGCCGTCAAGATGCGATACAGCGAACAACCCAGGCTGTAAATGTCGCTGCGGGCGTCGGCGTGGCGGGTGTCGGTCGCCTGCTCGGGGGCCATGTAGTCGACGGTCCCCATCACCGCGCCGGTGTTCGTCAATTGCTGGTCGGCGGCATTGGCGTCCTCGAGCCGGGCCAACCCCATGTCGAGAATCTTGACGACACCCTTTTTGTCGAGCAACAAGTTGGCCGGCTTGATGTCTCGATGGACCACCCCTTCGCCGTGGGCGAACGCCAGCCCGCGGGCCGCTTGCGCGATGTAGTTCAACGCCTCGTCAACCGGCAACGGCCCGCGCTCTTTGACATTGGCCGACAAGTCCTTGCCGTCGACGTATTCCATGGCCAGATAGTGCAACCCCTTGCACTCGTCGGCATCAAGCGCCGCGACGATGTTCGGGTGCGACAACCGCGCGGCCGCTTCGACCTCGCGCTGGAAGCGCCGGATGGCGTCCTTGTCCTTGACCATCTGAGGGGGTAGGAGCTTGATTGCCACCAGCCGCTTCATCTTGCGATGTCGGGCCTTGAACACCTGCCCCATCCCGCCGGCGCCGATCTTGTCGATCAGCAGGTACTGGTTCAACACCAGCCCCTGGGCGCGGCCGGCCAACATTTGCTTGATTTGGAACTCGGTGAAGAGTTGCTTTTCGACGAGCAACCGCGCGAGTTCTTCACCCGTCTTGGGCCGGCTCCCCGCCGGCAGCGAAGACCAGAAGGCCTTGATCTCGTCGGCGGGCATAATGCTCGCGTCGACGATCGCTTGCCCAAGTTGTTCGGCCGTCATTGCCATCGGACTGCCCAATGCCGATTGAGGACTGAGCCCCCCATTGTAAGGATCGCCGACGCGCGGCCGCAATCATTCCGCGGCGGCGGCACGTCGGTTTTTTAAGATGCAACGACGAATCAGGCCGAGCCTAACGGCTGTAATGGCAATCTGACGCATGGAATCATTTGGGGGCCATGTGCATGGCCCCGTCCAAGCGTAGCACCGCGCCATTGAGCATGGGGTTTTCGATGGCCTGCTGGACGAATTGGGCAAACTCGCCGGGCAGCCCAAACCGTGCTGGAAACGTCGCGCCAGCCAACAGCGATTGGCGAATCTCGGAGGCGGCCGCGGCCATCATCGGCGTCTCGAACACCCCTGGCGCAATCGCCACCACGCGAATGCCGAACCTCGCCAGTTCGCGTGCCGCGGGCATGGTCATCGACGCCACGCCCCCCTTCGACGCCGCATAGGCCGCCTGGCCGATCTGTCCTTCGTAGGCCGAGATGCTGGCCGTGTTCACCACGACGCCGCGCTGGCCGTGTTCGTCGGGCGTGTTCTTCGACATGGCGGCCGCGGCCAGCCGCAACACGTTAAACGTGCCGGTCAGGTTCACGGCGATCACGCGCTCGAACATCGCCAGGTCGTGCGGCCCGTCGCGCCCCACGACCCGCGCGCCGGTCAAAATGCCGGCGCATTGCACCACGCCGAACAAGGGACGCTGCGGCTGCTGGGCCAACGCCACGGCGCGCTCGATGTCGCCGGTCGAGGTCACGTCGGTGGCGATGAACTCGGCCAGCGCGCCGAGTTGAGCGGCGAGCGCCTGGCCCTCGGCGGCGTTCCGATCGGCAATCACCACGCGCGCGCCCAGCGAGACCAGCCGCTCGACGCAGGCACGCCCCAGGCCAGCCGCGCCACCAGTGACCAGAAACGAACGCTCGGCGTAATTCATCTCGGATCCTTTGGCGCTCTGCGCTCGTGAATGGCAATTGGGGGTGGCGAGAACGATCTTATCGCGCCGCGCTCAACTTGACGACTTGTTGACCGGGGCTGATGATAACGGTCGATCGATACTCGTCTTCCAGCACCTTTGAGCAGTCAACTGGACCGCACATGACCAACCACGGCGAACCGGCAGGTCCGGGTGACCCCAGCGATCCACAGAAATATGAAATGGCGCCGGTCAGCGCGCGGATTCCCACACAAGCCAGTCATTGGATTCTGGCCACCGAAGTGATCGTGTTTCAGGCGCCGACCGAGTTCGTGATCGACTTTCTGACACGGCTGGGCAAGCCGCACATCGTGGCGGCCCGCGTGATCATCTCGCCGCCCGTGTTCGGCCAGGTAATCGGCGCCTTGCGCGAAAACCTGGGCATGTACACCAGCCGCTTCGGTCCCCCTGCTCCGCTGCCGGTCGTCAGCCAACCGCCGCCGGGCGCCGCCGGGATCGTCGGCTCGCAGCCTCATGGCAAGCCGCACGCCACCGAGAATCGGGTCACGATCGACGACGTTTACGCCGACTTGAAGCTGCCTGATGAAATGCTGAGCGGCGTGTATGCCAACGCGGTGATGATCGGGCACACGGCGACCGAGTTCTGGTTCGACTTCATCACCAACTTTTTTCCGCGCTCGGCGGTCAGTTGTCGGATTTGCATGAGCGCGCAGCACGTTCCCGGCTTGCTCCACTCGCTGACCGGCGCGTTCGAGGCCGCCCAGCGCCGCGCGCAAGAACCCCCGCCCGAACCGCCGAAGGATTCAGCGGAATGACCCCTCGGGCGAGTGCGCCTCGACCCTTCTCCCCCGGGGAGAAGGTGGCCGAAGGCCGGATGAGGGTCCACTCTCCACTGCTGACAAGCTGAGCGTCGCGCACGCTTCTCACCCCTCACCCGGCGAGTTGCGCTCGCCACCCTCTCCCGCAAGGGGCGAGGGTTGAAACGCACGACTCGCCTTACGGCGCCGGTGGTGGTGGCAAGGCCAGCCGGGCTCGCGTGGCGGCGGTGACTTCCTGGGTAAACTCGCGTAGGGTCTCGTACGTCGCCTGGAACTCGGGGCGCTCAGCCAACGCTTTGTACTCGGGCCGTGTGGCCACGGACGCGTACCGATCCTGCACCGCCTTCAGGCTATCAAGGCTCGGCGCGACGTCTCCTTCAAACACCTCGCGTGGCAGCGCCAGGTATTGCTGCCAACTGGGATCGACCAGCGGCGTCAACTGTCCCGCATTGGTCCGTAATGACTGGCGTAGGACCATCAACCGAGTCGGCGGCGCGCTCCCAGATACGGCACCCGGCGCGGCCGGTGCGTGGGCCACGCCGTGGGTGATGGCGGTCAGATCCTGGCGCAGCTTGGCCGCCGACTGAGGAACGTGCAGTGGTATCTGCCCAGCCCCAGCGCCGTAATAAGCCAGCGGACTGGTCTGATCGACTTCAATCACCGAGCCGTCAATCGCCAGGCCAGCGAACAACCCGCGGCTACGCGAGTAGGAAAGAATCTCGGCTTTCAAGCGCGCGTCGGTGGCGGCGGCCGCGTTGCGCCCCACGGGACCGGCCGAGGCGGCCGCGTCGGCGCCGATTGTCACCTTGCCGCGCAGCAGCCCTTCGACGCTCTTTTGAGTCATGAACACCAGAATCACATCCGAACCTTGTACGCCCGCTTGCCAACCGACGCTGCCACCGGTCAGGGTGATGAACTGCGGCAAGGTCCACTCGCCGTCCTTGTCCTTCACCATCACTACTCCCTGTCCGCGCCGCACGCCGGCCACAAAGCCGATCTTCAACACGTCGGGCACAATCACGATCCCCTGAGCCTGCGTGATTAGCGACTCGGGAATCTGCTTGGCCGGAATGGCCATCACCTCCTGCAACACCTGATCGGCCGAAAGGACCGTCTGCTCGGGATCGGCGTGGACGACCGGCGCGCTGGCGCTGAACGTGACGAGCGCGGCAATGACCAGTGGTGTGTATCGCAACATAAGCCTGCCTCGGTGCGAGTCAACGAATGAAACCGAGCCAACGAATACGCCCGGCGCAGCCCAGAATCTAGCCGCGCCGCGCGCGATTGGGCAACCTTGATTTGCCTGGGCCGCACAAAGTTTCCGCCGGTCGCGTGTCGCCCGCGGCGTGTGTGCCCAGCTAGCGTTACTTGGCGGCAATCTTGTAGAGCGAATTAAAGGTGCGCATGTACAGCGCGCCGTTGGCCACCGCCGGCGATGCCCGCATGCCGTCGCTTAGCAGGCCTTGCGCCACTTCCTGATACTCGGTGCCGGCGCGGATCACGTAGCTGGTCCCGACCTCGTCGCAGAAGTAGATCAAGTCGCCAATCACGACCGGCGACGCCACGAACTGTCCGCCCAGCCGCTTGGCCCACAGTTCCTCCCCCTTGGCGGCATCGACGCAGAACACCACCCCCTTGTCGGTCACGTAGTAAATCCGGCCCTTTACCACCACCGGCGAAGACAGCTTGGCGTTGTTCTTTTTGCGCATCCAATTGACGTGACTCTTCGACACATTGCCGCGCGCGGTGCTGTCGAGGCGAATGTTATACAGCTCGCTGCCGCCGGTATTGACGATGACTTGGTGCGGCAAAAACAGCGGCCGCGCCGAGGCGTTCATGTCGCTGTGCTCGAACGTCCAAATCTCTTTGCCGGTCAGCGGCTCGTAGCCAAAGCCGGCCTTCGATCCGATGGAAATCAGCTGCGGCTGGCCGTCGACCATGGTGATGACCGGCGTGTGGTACGCCTTGCGCAGATCGCCGTCGGCCTTCGGCTTTCCCTCGGCGTTCAAGTCCTTGTAGTCGGTGCTGCGTGGCGTGTGCCACACCGTCTTGCCGGTGCGCTTGTCGAGGGCTTCGACGTATTGCAGGTCGATGCCATCGAACGTCAGGATCAGCAAATCCTGAAACACGACCGGCGACGAGCCCGGCCCGCGAAAGTGACGGCACGGCAGGTCGCGCCGCTGCCAGACGACGCTGGCTGTTTCCGGATCGAGCCGCGCCGTCCCATACGCGCCGAAATGGACGTACACCGCGTCAGGTTCCAAGTAACACGACGGCGAGGCGTACGTGTTCACCGGATTGCCCAACGGCTCGGGCTCGGGATTCTCGAACACCAGCTTGTGGTGCAGCACGCGCCCGCTGGCCGCCTCGACGCAATAGACGTACTGCTGCTTGCCGTCTTCGGTGGCCGAGGTGAACCAAAGCTTGCCGTGGCCGATGACCGGCGTCGAGAGCCCAGCCCCTTCGATCGGAATCTTCCAGGCGACGTTCTTGCCCGAGGCTTCGTCCCAAGTGGTCGGCACGCCGGCGCAATCTTCCGCGGCCGCGTGCCCGTCGAAGGTCGGGCCGCTTTTGTCGGGCCAGGGCAGTCGCTCACCCGGCGCAGCGGCCACCGCCACGGCCGCCGTCAACCAGACCATCGCGCTTGCCAGCCGCAACAACTTATTTGGCACGGTTCTTCCAATCGATGCCCGACAGATTCGCCAGCGCCAACTGCAAGGCCTGCACACCGCAGCGCGAGTGCCCCTGGGCCGCCAGTGCCACGTATAGTTGCTGGGCCAGGCCGAGTCCAGGCAGCGACAGATTCATCCGCCGAGCCTCTTCCAAGGCGATGCCCATGTCCTTGATGAAATGCTCGACGTAAAAGCCCGGGTCAAAGTTGTTGGCCAGCAATCGCGGCCCATAGTTCAACAGCGACCAACTGCCGGCCGCCCCCGAGCCGACCGACTTGAGCACCGTTTCGAGGTCGAGCCCAGCCTTGTAGCCGTACAACATCGCCTCGCACACGCCAATCATCCCGGTGGCGATCAGAATCTGGTTCACCATCTTGGTGTGTTGACCAGCGCCAGGGCCTCCCTGGTGAACGATCGTCTTGCCCATCGCTTCGAAGCAGGGCATCAGCGCGTCAACGACACTCTTATCGCCGCCGATCATGATCGACAGCCGGGCTTCGCGCGCGCCGATGTCGCCACCCGAAACCGGCGCGTCGACGCTATGCACTCCCTTGGCCTTGGCGGCGGCTTCGATTTCACGCGCCAGGGACGGTTCGCTGGTGGTCATGTCGACCAGAATGTTGCCGGCCTTACTGCCGGCCAGCGCGCCGTCCTTGCCCATGGTCACTTCGCGGACATCGCGCGGATAACCGACAATGGTGAACACCACGTCCGATTGTTCGGCAACCGCTTTGGGCGTGTCGGCCCACTTGGCGCCGGCGGCCAGCGCCTTGTCGGCCCGTTCACGAGTGCGGTTATAGGCGGTGACCGCGAAGCCTTTGGCCAGCAGGTGGCCGCACATGCTGGTCCCCATCACACCGGTGCCGATCCAGCCGAGTCGCGTCTTGCCGGGTTCAATTTTGAGAATGGCCATGCGATGTATCCTTCTGTATTGAGAGTTGTGTGTGGATCAAAGTTGAATCGTGCGGCGTGGTTGACGTCGGGCACCAAAAGAATGTTAGTCGTATATCACGCAAGTGCTCTTGGACATGGAACTGCTACGGAACTCCCGCCTTGGCCTTCAACGCAATGAGCAGATCGGCAATCTCACTCGGAACGCATGCATTCTGGCACTGCCACTCACCGATTGCCTTGGCTAGGTCGGCATCGGACATGGATGTCGAATTTGTTGCCGGCGCGTTGGTGTACACCCAACCGCGAATGTGCCTGAAGAGTTCTTTGCCTGAAAACTGCGATCGCCATTGACCATTCGTGATCCAAGTGGTGGCGTCTACATGGTGATTTGCCAGAGCCGTTTGAAGATTAAGGTTGGTCAATGTTGGCACATAGGCTTGCACTTGGGCTCGCCAGGGTTCGGCCAGAACATACTTTTCGGCCGATGTCTGATCAGTCACTTCAGGGCATATGGGGTCGTGATAAAAACCCTGGAGTGTTCGTTCTCTCACTTCAGCGATTACTCTTCGACAAGCCATCCACCACGCCAATTCCCCAGCACGTTGCTTAAGCCGTGTATCGATATCCGCAGCCACGCGGCCTTGTGAGTTTAAGCGACACCCAGCGAGCGCGGCGCAATCTAAAAGGTGATTTTCGACTTCATGCACATCGGCAACAAATTTCCGACCCTTTGCAGGATTATTCCAATCCGCTCGATTCGACGTCCGAAAATCACGATCGACATAGGCAAACACGTTTTTAAGTCCGGCTGACTCTGCCTCCTTTAGAACAGCTAAAATGCCGTCCGCTCCTCCGCCAATGTAAAAGCGAACTGCCGGATCATCGTTCCATGCCTTTCGCAAGTAATTTTCAGTTACGACATCTTCGACCCAAAGGTTGATAGCGCCGGTGTAAAAGCCGGGGAACTTGGCAGTTGCCGTCATATCATGCTCCCTTGCCGAAACCGCTTAGCCACGCATTGGCTCTTCGGTCTTCGGCCGGGACGAGAAAGTGCCGTTCGAACGACATGACGGAATCGAACACTTCTGGTGAATGCGTTCCAACAATAATCTGGCATTCTGGCTTCAGATAAGCGAGGGCCTTTAGAAACGTCCGGTGCCATTGAGGATCGAGGTGCAATTCCGGCTCATCGATGAGAATGATCCCTTGCTGAAATTCTTCGATAGCTAGACCACCCGCAAACATAAAAATCTCCAACTGACCTGAACTCAGCGCGTCGATGGGCAGTCGTGCGCCGCGGTCTAGTAGAAATACATCAAATCCCTCGTCGGGTCTCTCATCGACAGGTTCAACGACAAATGATTGGCCAGGAAAGAAGAGATTCCACACATGGTTCAAATCGTGAGCAACCGATTCAAATCGCGATTTGACCGGTTGGGTCGTTTTTGGGAAGAACTCGTGCGCCCTCGCGTTGATCAAGAATTGTTTGATATTCCACAAGCGGTTCTGTTCATTCAATTTGGGTCGGCGCCCGCGCTTTCCAGCGGTAATTCCCAATGACCCCACCAGCTGAGGAGCCCTCCAGGATGAGAAGTAGGCAAAAGGGATGACCGACCGACCATGACTTTGAGCCGTAGCTCTAGCCTCATAAGTCTCGCTTTGTACGCGGATCGTGATGTCAATCTGATAGTCAGCTTGCCCGAACCGAACAGCCGATTTGCCAAGCTGTCCCTTGACTAAATCACGATGGGCTCCAGCTGCAAGGCACGCCTCGAGTACGGAAGTCTTACCTGACCCATTTGGTCCAGCAATTACGCCAACTTGCGTGGGATAGCCAGATGGTTGTTCAAACTTTAGAGTCAAATCCTCGATGCCCCTAAAGTTCCTGATGGCAACTTCGCTTATCCCGGCGTGCAAGTTACTCATAGTGCGACCTTCCCTTCCAGAGCGCAGCGATTCGCGGATCTGTCCGTTTTCGAAACGTATTGTTTCGCAGAATGCCAGTCACTTCTCGCTACAATTCTCAATCGAAACCAGCTTATACGTCACTCGCGCACTTTCATCTACCGATCGCTCCGTCAAGCGACTCTAGATTCGGAGTTCTTATAGCGCCCGAGTGGCGCAAGCAAAGCGGACATGGCTTGATTATGGCCGTTATTACCAGCGCTGGGTAGGACGCTGCAGAACCTCGTTCAGCAGCACGGCCTGGCGAATGCCCGCGGGGCTTTGCAGCAAGGCCAGCATCTCGGCGGCGGGCGAGTCAGCCGGCGCCTCCTGGCCGGCCGGAGCGGCGGGTGTGGCCGATTCGACAGTCGAGTCACCCAACTGGGCCGACAACCCGCCGACGCTGTGCTGGAACGTCGACTCGATTTTCGAGCTGAACTGTTGCTCGTGCTCGGCAATGCTTCCTTGGCGCTGTTCCAGGTTGCGCTGGCTGATGTGATCCTGCAGGCCGGGGGCCAAATGCCGGCGCGCCAGCGGCTCGTCCACCACCTCGGCTGCCACAACGTCCACGCGCGGCTGTGCCGCCGGGCGCTGTGTGCGGCGGGAAGCTTGCTTGGCAGATTCGCTTTGCGCGGCGGAGCGCTTCTTGCCACGCTCCTGACGCGAGCGCTGCTGGGCTTGAGGTTGCGGCTCAGGGGGCTTGTTTCCTCCCTGCGAAGCGCGACGCAGGAACTCTTCGACCTCGTTCATCAGCTCTTGCTGGCCGGCCGGGCGCTGCGCCGGGGCATCGGGACGGGGGCCGGGCGGTTGCTGCTGTTGCTTCTTGAGCCATTTGACCAACTGGCTGATCCCGGAGAATGCCAGAATCAGAATGAAGACGATGATCTGAATCACCGCCTTCATGTCACCGTCGGCCAGCAACACGTGGTCCGGCATCAGGCCGGCCAGCAGCATGCTCATGTGGCGGGACTCCGCTGTCCATTGCGCGTATGGCTGGTGCCGGCGATGGCGGCCCGCATGTCGGTGTCGGCCTGCACGTTGCGCAGCTTGTAATAGTCCATGATCGTCAGCTTGCGATCGTTGAACGCATCGGCAATCGCCTGGGGGACCGCCGCTTCGGCTTCGACCAGCTTGGCCCGGCTTTCTTCGATGATTGCTATGTTCTCTTGCTCTTGCGAGACCGCCATCGCGCGGCGTCCTTCGGCGCTGGCCCGAGCCACGCGCGTGTCGGCTTCGGCCTGGTCGGCTTGCAGGCGCGCGCCGATGTTATCGCCGACGTCGACGTTGGCGATGTCGATCGAGACGATCTCGAACGCCGTTTGCGAGTCGAGCCGGCGGGCCAGCACGGCCTTGGAAATGCGATCAGGATTCGCCAACACGTCGGCGTGCGTCTCGGCCGAGCCAATGGCGCTGACAATCCCTTCGCCGACGCGCGCGATGATCGTCTCTTCGGTCGCGCCGCCGATGACCTGGTTCAGATTCGCGCGAACCGTCACCCGGGCGCGGACCTTCAATTGAATGCCGTTCTTGGCCACCGCATCCAGCGATTCGCGTCCCGAGGAACGCCCCGGGCAGTCGATCACCTTGGGATAGACGCTGGTCTGGACGGCTTCCAGCACGTTGCGCCCGGCCAAGTCGATGGCCGTCGCCAACTTGAAATCGAGATCAATCGTCTTGGCCTTCATGGCCGCGATCATGGCCCGAATCACCAGCGGCACGTTGCCACCGGCCAGGTAGTGTGCCTCGAGGGCCTTGCAGGTAATGCCGGTGTCTTCGCCCAGGCCGGCCTGCACGGCCATGATCTTGCTGCGGACGATGACCGTCGGATTGACCTTGCGGAAGGTCATGCCGATCAGGTCCAAGATGCCAATGTCGGCGCCGGTCGTCACCGATTGAATCCAAAACCGGAAATACCTGGCAAACACCGCCAGGAAGATCAGCAGCACGATCACCGCAATGAACAAGCCGATGATCAAGAACAGGTTCGGCGCAGAAATCGCGGCGAACAAGGCAAGCTGGGCGGACGGCATGGGCAGCCCCTGAAAAGTGTGTATTAAAGCCGCTTGGATCGTCGCCTGGGCCGAGAGGCTTGTCAAGCAACGGGCGAATTAGGCCAGCGGGTCTTGGAACGGATCGAGCCCGATCGACTCAATCGATTGGGCCAGCGGGTCTTGCGCCGCCGGTTTATCGGTCGACGGACGCACCACGACCAGCGTGCCCCGCACCTCGACCACGCGCACCGGCTGGCCTGCTTCGATGGCCAGCCCTTCGGTCACCGCGTCGACCGAGCGGCCTTCGATTTCGACCGCGCCGCTGGGCATCATCAAGCTCTGCGTCACACCCACCTTGCCGACCAGCGATCGGAGCGACCGACGCAAGTCGTTGTCGGGCAGCACCCTCTCGGCGGTCGGTGTATCCAGCAGCAGCCGACGCCCCATCCGGGTGTGGGGCCAAACATGAAACGCCAAGCTGAGAATCCCCGGTAGCGCGACCAGCGCCACCGTCGCCATCCCCAAACCGGTCCAATTGCCGTGCTTGAACCCCATCCAGACCGCGCCAATCAGCGACACGGCCGCCAGGGCGCCGATGATGCCCCCGGAGGGAATGAACAGCTCGAGGACAGCCAGCAACAGGCCAACCACCAGCAGCAGAATTGCCCAGATCAGCGGGTCCATACGAACGACCAAGCCTTGCTCGACGAGAAGATCGATCTACTCCAAGTATAGCGAAGTCGACCAACCGGTGCCTGAAGGGAGCGTCCAACGTCGCTAAACTCCCGCGAAGCCAAGGAATTTCACTCCCTTGGGAAGCAAAGCGGTGGCAAACAAAAAACCCAGGGGTGAGGCCCCTGGGCTTGTGTTATCGACGTGTTACTCGTGCTGTTTAGAAGCGACCCTGATCTTGCGATCAGAGGGGTCGCCGCGGCAGGCGACGAGGGAAGGGGGGCGATTCGCGCCCGGGTATCGGGTCTTCGGGAAACTGTTCGGCCCAGTCTTCGCGCTCTTCGTCCGAGGCGTAAAAGCGGAGCCAGACCTCAACGTCGTCCCCGACGCCGGCGCAGTCCCAGTGCAGGTAGCTTTCGGTGTTGTCGATCTTCTTTTCGCAGGCCGGCAGAATGTCGCGGAAGATCAAGCAGTACAACTGTCGATCCGATAAGTGGTCGGTGAAGTCCAACACAATCCGCTTGCTGAACAGCTTGTGGATCGTGCTCCACAACAGATCGCGCAGCGGCGCGTCGTCCAGCGTGTCGGGCGCGGGCAACGCCAACGCCGGCTCGAACCAGCGAGCAATCGGCAACACCGGCGCGCGTTCCCAGGCCAGCATGCTGGCCAGGAATTCGTTTTCGACCGGAGTCGGCACGGCGCGCGTGTCGAGCACGGTGATCGACTCGTCGCCATATCGTTCGAGCTCGTCGCGCAGTTGCGCGTTGCGCATCAACTGCTCGACTTCATCGAATTTCGTGGGCTGGGGTTCCGACATACGCCAAACCTCGTCGCTGCTGCTCGCCATGGTGCTCTCGTCGTTGCATCGGGGCTATAGATTCGACTCTATCAACGCCCCCCAGTGCTTCAAGCCGCCAGACACCAATAGGTTGCGTTTCCTCAACACCGCTAGCTGTTAAAACCCGCAGAACCGCGCAACTTTACTGGTTTAGCCCCCCTAACCCGTAATACCCGCCAAAGGGCCGAAACACCCCCGCGAAAACAGGCAAGAATCTGTCGACAGAAAGCCGATATTTGCCGACAGCTATCAATCCAAATCGCTTGATTGGTCGGGCAATTTGGCCTTATACTGCACGTCCTGCCCGGGATCTTTCCCGCCCCCCCCCGAATCACTGCCTGCGGAGGCTCGTCATGTTTGGCTTGCTGCCCCACGTTTCGCGCGATTGCCAGGGTGTTCGTCGTCGCGAGTTTCTGCGCTTGGGCGCCCTCTCGGGCCTGGGGCTGTCGCTGCCCGCCCTGTTGAAGCACAAGCAAGCGTTGGCCGCCCAGGGGCAATCGACCAAGGAATTAAACTGCATCCTGATCTGGACCCAAGGGGGGACCAGTCACCACGACACGTTCGACCCCAAGCCCAACGCGCCGGTCGCCGTCCGCGGCGAGTTCAAGGCCATCGACACCGCCGTGCCGGGCGTGCAATTCACCGAAGTCTGCTCGCGGATGGCCAAGGAGTTCAAGCGGTTCTCGATTTTGCGCAGTTGGAACCCGATGAACGGCAGCCACGGCGTGGCCGACGCTTACGTTCTGTCGGGCAAGCGATTCAACCCGGCGTTGACGTTCCCCTGCTATGGTTCGGTGGTCAGCCATCAGAAAGGCTTCCGCAACGCATTGCCCCCGTACGTGCAATTGGGCGATTCAATGGACCACCGCAACAACGGTGGTTTTGCCGGCTACCTGGGCCTGGAACACAACCCGTTCATGCTGATGGCCGATCCGGCCGCCAAGGACTTCGCGGTTCGGGACATCACGCCACCCAAGGGGATCGACGCCGGGCGCATTGCCCGCCGCCGCACGATGCTCGAAGCGATCGACCATTTGCAACGCAAGAGCGATCTACAGCCGGCCGCGTATCACGCGCTTGACGAGCACTACGAAGCGGCGCTGAACATGATCACCGCGCCGGAAACCAAGCGGGCGTTCGACCTGAACTCCGAGAAGGACACCCTGCGCGACGCCTATGGCCGCACGCGGTTCGGGCAAAGCTGCTTGCTGGCCCGCCGGTTGATCGAATCGGGAGTCCGGTTCGTGACCGTCACCGACCCGGGCTGGGACACACACCAGAACAACTTCACCTCGTTGAAGAAAACTCGAATGCCGCCGGTCGACCAGGGCCTGCCGCAATTGCTGATCGACCTGGAAGAGCGCGGCATGCTCGATTCGACAATGGTGGTCTGGCTGACCGACTTTGGCCGCACTCCGAAGATCAACTCGGCCTCGGGACGCGACCACTGGGCCTCGGCCGGGTTTGTGATGATGGCCGGCGCCGGTGTCGAGGGCGGCACGATCGTGGGCCGCACCGACGACGAAGGTGGTGCCGCGGTCGACGACCCGTACACCACCGAAGACGTGGCGGCGACGATCTACACCAAGCTGGGCATCCCGCTGGACCTGATCACGATGACGCCGGACGGCCGGCCGATCCTATTGAACGAAGGGCGACCCGTCCGCGAGTGGGTGTAGGACGCCCCGTTGGCGGAAACCGAGCGCCGAGCCTGCCACGACGAGACCTACTTCTTCTTAACCATCTCGTCGGCCTCGACGCTGGCGGCGTCGGCGGATTTTTGCACCGCGTCGCGCTTTTGAATCAGCGGCTGAAGCTTGGCCATCATGGGCTCAAGTGCCTTGTTCGCTTCGTCGAGCACTGCCGCGATCAGTTGCCGATTCAGTTCGCAAACCTCGGCGTATTGCCGATAGCTCTCCGACTTCTTCTTAAGAAAGCTAGTGAGACGAGTGTTCGTCTCACCGGTGGCCACCTCATCGGCCTTTTCGGCGGCCTGGCGGAAATCCTTGGCCGCCTCGGCATAGTCGGCAATTGCTTTTTGGCCAGCCTCGCGATGCTGCTGGCGCGCTGCTTCCAGCCCTTGGGCGTCGACCGCCGTCATCAGCTCCTGAAACAAGGGGGCCGCCGCCACGGTCTGCGCTTTGGCTTCGGCGAGCAGCTTGTCCGATTCGTCGATCGCCTGTTTGGCCTTCCCGCCGAGGCCGCCAGCGATTTCACCCAGCCCTCGATAGATCTGCATGGCGCCGGCCACGATGGCCGCGATGCCCACGACGACGATTGCCGCAGTGGCCAGGGGATTCCGCCGCTTGGGTTGTGGCGCCGCGTCAGTAGTCGACATGTCAGCTCCCCTGTTCAGCAAGTGTGGTGATGAAAACGCTTCGCGTCGGCGTGGCGATGGCCAAGCATCGTACGCTCACTTCTTGGCGGATTCCAGCGCGGCTTGCAAGGTGTCCTTCGCCTGCACACCGAGAAAACGCTCTTTCACCTCGCCCGACTTGAAGACCAGCAACAGCGGAATCGATTGGACTGCGTACTTCTTCGACAGTTCCGGACACTCGTCGACGTTCACCTTGCAGACCTTGGCCGAGCCTTTGTGCTCGGTGGCCAACTCCTCGACCACCGGCCCAATCATCCGACACGGCCCGCACCAGGGCGCCCAGAAGTCGACCAGCACTGGCTGGGACGAATCGAGCACCTCGGCCTGAAAGCTCTGGTCGGTTACTTCGATCGCGTCGTGCGACGTGGCCACGTGCTGCACGCCGCGGCTACAACCAACCAGGAACAAACCAAGCACCGGCAGCCAGGGTCGAACATTCACGATCATTTCTCCGCGAGGTATAAATAGGGCACGCCGTTAGTACGAAATCTTTGGGGCAGTATGGCGTGAACGATGGCAATTGCAACATCGCTTGCAGTTGAGCCCTTCGAAGAACCGCAATGCGGCAGCTATCAGCAAGGTCAGCCCAGCGCTGCGGAGTATATTGAGGTGGGCAAACCTCTCCAATCGCAATAATATCAGGCGTAATCCTGCCCCTGCAACTCCAACATTTCGAGCTGCGGGCATGAGCTAGACTCGTTGACTGTTGCGGTCGCTCCTCCCTCTTGCCGACCTCGCCGACGGCCAGACTGGAATGCTATGCTGATCAGTAGCGTGACCGTGTCGAGGCTGCCTCCCCCGTGAATCCGACGCAACACCGCATTCTGGCCATTGATGGTTTGCGTGCGATCGCCGTTCTGGCGGTGCTCGTCTATCACCTGTTCGCGCCGGCGCTACCCGGCGGGTTTGTCGGCGTCGATGTCTTCTTTGTGATCTCGGGCTACGTGGTCTGTGGCTCGTTGCTCAAAGCCGACGCCCGTGCGGGGTTTCTCGACTTTGCGACCGGCTTCTATGCGCGACGGTTGCTCCGCATCTATCCCGCACTGGTGGTGATGTTGCTGGTCGTGGGGGTGCTGAAGCGGATGTTCGTGCCGGTCTCATTTCTGGCGGGCACCAGTGCGCACACCGGCTTTTACGCTTTCTTCGGGCTCAGCAACATTCAGCTCATCATGAAGACCGAGGGCTACTTCGCCCCGACGGCCGAATTCAACCCCTTTACGCACACCTGGTCGTTGGCCGTTGAAGAACAGTTCTACTTTCTGTTTCCGCCCATTTTGTATGCCTACCTGCGCTCGGGGCGTGGCGCCGCGTGGCTGTTGGCCGCGTTGGGCGGCGGCTCGCTGGCCTACGCCGCGTTCGAGACAACTGCGCGGCCGGATTGGGCGTACTACTTGCTTCCCAGCCGATTCTGGGAATTGGCAATCGGCGCTATTGTGTGTCTGTGCCATCGCCGCAATCGTCTGCTGGCGCGTACGCCGTCGCAAGCCGCCGGTTTCGTCGTGGCCGGATTGCTTTGCATTGCCGCATCATTGGCGCTGACCCAGGCCGCCTGGTTCCCGTTTCCGTGGGCCATCTCGCCGGTTGTTGGCTCGGCGCTCTACATCATTGGCGTGGCCGGCCAGACCGACTGCTTACCCGCACGGCTCTTGAGCAGCCGCGCGGTCGTATATGTCGGCCGGATTTCCTATTCGCTTTATCTTTGGCATTGGCCCGTCATCGTGCTGATGCGCTGGACCTGCGGAATTGAATCGCCCTCGCAGATGTTGGTGGCCACGCTGCTGTCGTTCGCGCTGGGCAGTCTGTCTTACCACCTGATTGAAAAGACGTTCCAATTCTCATCTGCGACCATCGAACGAGCGCACTTTGGCAAACTTCCGGCACACGCGGTGGTGGTGATCGTCAGCCTGTTGGTGATCGTCGGCGCGAGCGGACTTTATTTCGGCGCCCATCGGTCGGCCAGCTTGCCCCAAAGCATTACGACGCGCGAAATATCAAAAACCGATTGGCAACTTTCGGCCCAGGACATCACGGCCAGCCAGTTGTGCCCCGGCGAGCCAGGCAAACCGTGGAACGGGCGGCGGCTGTTCGTGGTCGGCGATTCACACGCCGAGTCGTACGCGGAAGTCGTCAGTTTGTTGCGGCGCCATCAAGGGGTTGATGTCTACCTGAGCGGCCTCGGCGGCGCGCGCATCGGGTCGCTGGTGTCCTCACAGACGGCAAGCGACCGATCGCGGCAGGTCGGAATCTTGGCCGACATTCGTCGGTGGTCCCGCCCCGGGGACGTCATCTTTCTGGCCTCGTTTCGCGTGCTCCGATTCGGCACGCAATGGGCCAGCCTGCCGCTGGACGAAGTCCTGAAGCAACGGGACAGCGCCGCGGCCGAGGCGGAACGTCAGCTCGCGGTGCAAGAAGGCGTTGAATTGATCCGGCAGTTGCAACCATTAGGGTTGGTCGTCTTGATCGATGCTCCCAAGCCGACGTTTGCCGCGCCTCCGTTTCGGTGCAGTGACTGGTTCAATCAGATGAACCCGATCGGGCGGCCGGGCTTCGTAATGGATCGGGAATTTCTCTTGACACATCGTGCCCAGGCCATGCGATCGATCGCCGCCGTCCAGCAGGCGTGTCCCGCAGTCCGCGTCTGGGATCCGTTCCCCCTGCTCTGTCGCGGCCAGGAATGTTCCGCCTTTGACGGCGACAAGCCGCTCTTCTTCGACAACGACCATCTGAGTGGACACGGCAATCGCGTGCTCTATCCGGCGCTGGTGGACCTGCTCGGCGAGATTTGGAGCGTCGCCAGCGAATGATCCTGCTACCGTTCGTTATGGACATTAGTCGGACGTGAGCGGCCAAATGTTTCGACATCCGGCGTTCAATTCCCCGGCGCGACGATGGGGTCGGCCGGATCGCCACGGGCGGCGAGGTACGCCACCAGGTCGGCGATCTCGTCGCGGGTCAAATTGTTGACCAGCCCTTGCGGCATGATCGACACGAGCGACATTTTTCGCTCGACGATCTGCCGCTTGTCGAGCACCACGGCCGGCGCCAAGGCCAGCGGCTTTTCCAGGACTTCGACCCGTGCGTCGGTCTCGCGCGCGATCAGGCCAGCCACCGCCTGGCCCGATTCGGTTTCAAACATCCACAGATCGAACTTGGCGTCGGCAATCCGCCGCGACGGGTCAAGAATGTCGCGCAGGATATCGAGCGGTTGGAATCGCAGGTCGAGCTTCGAGAGGTCGGGGCCAAACTCGTTGCCGACGTTGTCCTGTCGGTGGCACAGCGTGCAATTGGCCCGGGCGAACAATCGCTTGCCGTTCTCGTACGACCGCCCGCGCAGCGTCTGCATTGTCTCGGCCAGGTCCGTCAGCTTCCACCCACCCGACGGCGCGACGTCGCCACTCGATGGTTCGACACCCATCGCGACCGAGGCGCCCAGGGCCAGCACGAGAATGAATGAAATCGCTCGCATCTGCCAATGACTCGAAGTCAGCGACAAGTTGTTCGAGGGGCAATCAGCAGTGGCGATTGCCAATTGCACTGGCGCCATGCTCATTCTTCCTCTGGCAAATCGTGCTCGTCGTCCGCTAAAAGAATCTCCAACGATCGCTCGGGGTGTTCGAGGAATCCTCGGGTCACGCGATACTGCTCGCTCTCCTGATATTTAATCTCGCGAATGCCTACTGGCGAGAACTCGTAGATCGTCGCGTGGGGAAAGGCCATGATGATCGGCGAGTGGGTGGCAATCACAAACTGGCACCCGCGCCGGCAATAGGAGTTCAACAAGCTCAGAAACTGCAATTGCCGTGATACCGACAGCGCCGCCTCGGGCTCGTCCATCAGGTATAGCCCATGCTTGCCAAAGCGAACTTCGAACAGTGTGAAGAACGACTCGCCATGCGATTGCTCGTGAAGCGACTGGCCGCCGTAGGGTATCAACATGCCGATCCGCTCGATTTCGGTCGCCACGTTGTAGAAGCTTTCGGCCCGCAGGAAATAGGTATCGCCGGGTGAACCGGCCGTGGTCCGGGCGATGCGAAGCGACTCGCACAATGCCGAATGCGACGCGTGCGTCGAAAACTGCAGATTGCGGCTTCCGCCCTCGGCATTCATACCCGACGCCACGGCAAACGCTTCGAGCAGCGTCGACTTGCCCGTCCCGTTCTCGCCGACCAAGAATGTTACCTGCGGGTGGAGGACAAGCTTTTCGAGGTGGCGAACCGCTGGAATGCAGAACGGATATTCGTCGAACGATGCGATGCGTTCGCGTAACAATTCAATCCATTGCACGTAAGGACCAGGCTTGCTGCGCCAACGTGCCATCATTCGCCAGGGACCATTAGAGAACTGCGGCGCCGCGAACCTTTGTGCGGCAAATGAGTATCGCGCAATCCTAACCGGTGAACAAGCCAGCGCTGGCGATTCTGGTCGGCTACGTTCCGATTTACCGAATCACCGGGCCGTGCCCGGCTCGGGCGGGCGTGCTCGCTGTGCGAGTCGGGCGCTTCGCGGCTGTTTCGGCGGCGTCGATGTCGGCTGCGGGGGGCTGAATCCCCTCGGGCAGCAGCGTGAGCTGCAGGCCGCTCTGGCTGTCGGTGAATTGTGCCGATTTGACGACGCGTCCTTCGTCGTCCCACCAGAGCCACTTGCCAATCTGGCTGCCAGTTTGCAGTGAGCCATTCGCCTCTTTCGAGCCGTTGGCGTGCCACCAGGTCCACACGCCGACCGGCTGGCCTTGCACGTACTCGCCGCGGCACGCTTGCTGGCCGTTGGCATGGACCCACTCGAACTTGCCGACCGGGCGGTCGTGCTCGAACTGCCCGCTGGCGGCAAGCTGGCCACTCGCGTGCCAGAGCTTCCAGCCGCCGTGCCGCACGCCCACGACCTTGATCGTGACCGGGGCCGACTGACGTTGCAGGTCGGCGGCCAGTTCGCGGCTCGAGCCGGCCCACCAGTCATCGACCGTGCCGGCGAACTCGGGGGGCTGCAACGTGTCGACTTCGAGTTTCTTCTGCCCCTTCTTGTACCACTCGACTTGCACCACCACCCGCGCGCCGTCGGTGTATTGATACTGCTTGGCCACCGAGCCGTCGCCCGCGTACTCAACGAACTGCCCGTCGCGGACCCCTTGTTTGTAGGCGACTTCGCGCCAGACGTTGCCGTTGGGGAAGTACCAGGTGCATTTTCCGTCGCGCCGGTCACCGGAGTAGTGCAACTCGACCACCTTGCGATCTTCCAAATCGGTAATCAGCCACACGCCGTCCAACAGGCCGTCCTGGAACTGGGCCGTCGACAGGAACGGTCCTTTGAAACCGGCGGCATTGGGCGCGAAGGGGAGGTCGAGTTCGCGCAACGCCACGTGCGAGCGCTGCCAGTTGCCGTGGCGCTTGCCCAGGCGGTATTCGCCGCGAGCGGTTTCCTCGCCCCGGTCATTGAACATCGTCCAGACGCCGTGGTTGACGAAGTTGTCGTTGGCGTCCTGGGTGACTTCCCGCTCGACCCGAATCTTGCCGTTGGGATGACGCTCTTGGACAAATTCGGTCGAGCGCGCGGGGCCGCCACTCGACGCCTCGGGCTGAGCGGCTGGTTCCGCGCTCGACACCGTCACACCAGCGGCCAGCGGCAACAGCGATGGCTCGGCGGCGAAAGCGCCTGGGCTAAAAGTGGCCGGGAGCGCAAACAAGGCGAGCGCAAAGCGAAACCGTCGTGACATGGAAGGTCGTCTCGTGGCAAGTCCGTTGGCCGAGCGATGCGAAACTGTAGCGATGGCGCCGATCGTATGCTTCGCACTGGACCGCTTCCCGCGGCCGGCTACCCTGCGAAGCATCGTTTGATTGCAGCAAGCACCAACGTGATTACAGCATCGACCCACCCTTTACGGGAGCTAGAGGCAATTCACCCCCAACAATGCGTGTTCCCGCACGTTGACAGAGGGGGCTCAACGCATCGCAGGAATTAACCGTCACTTCGGTCGATCCGGCGCAACGAGACCAATCGTTCCTTCAGGCGCGGCGGTTGGTCATCCAGCCCCAGACCGCCGGGTCACGGAAAACTAATGATGTTAGCAGCGAAGCGTACTGGAGCACCTACCGCCAACTCACTCGGAAGTTTTGTCTTTACCGTCGGTCAGCCATTCCAGGTTGAACCGCGCCAGGGTCAATTGACCGCCGGCAAAGTAACTGAGCCCCGAGTTGTTGCCGCCGGTGCCGTACAGACACAGGATCGTCCCTCGCGGCGTGACGGCCAGATCGCTGTACATGCTTTGGCCCGGCTCGAGCACCTTGTTCACCGGCCAGGTTTGTCCTTCGTCGTAGCTGAGCTTGACGCTCAGGTTCTTGCGATCGCGATTCTTGCCTGGCGTTTCCTTGCCGTCGGCCCGCGCCAAGTTGTCGGGATTTGAAAACAAGATGCGGTTCTTCTCGGCCGTAGGCTTCACCGAGTAGCGCACCAGGCCGGCCATGCAAATCGGTTCCAGCAGCGCAGGATCGAACCGAGGCGTGCTCCACCCGTGAGCGCCGTCCTTGCTGACCGTCACCAGCCGGCGGTGAGCGTGGGACTCGTTGCGCACGTTGAGCATCACGCTGCCGTCGGCCAACTCGATGGCCACGGTTTCGTTCGGGTCGATCCACTGGTCGGTGCGCGGCACGGCAATCTCGCCGGCCCGCCAGGTCCGGCCTTGATCGTCGCTGTAAATCGTTGCCGTGACGCTGGGGTGATGCGCGTTGCCGCCGGTGCCCGTCGACAACCAGACCGGCACCACCAAGCGGCCCGTCCGCAATTGAATGCCGTGATTCGGCCCGGTGGCAAGCACCTTCCAGTCGTAGCTTGGCTTGAAGCCGGCAAAGGCCGCGGTGATTTCGACCGGTGCGTTCCAGCTTTGGCCGTCGTCGGAGCTGCGCTGGTAGAAACAGCGTTCATATTCCAGACAGAACAACATATGCACCGTGCCGTCGCGGCCGGCAATCAACACCGGGTTGTTGTACGTAACGTCGTTTGGATCGACGTTCTTCATCCGCAGCGAAAAAGGATTCTTCGTTTTCGGACCCGGCACGTCGGCGATGCTTCGTGGCGGGCTCCAGGTCTTGCCATCGTCGGTCGAACGACGCAACAGAATGCGAATGTCGTCCCAGTCGCTCACGCCGGCCGATCGCTTGCGCGCCTCGCACCAGGCCAGCACGGTCCCTTTGCTGGTGACCACAAGGCCCGGGATGTGGTACAGCTTGAACGCGGGGTCTTCCCCCACGGTGAACAGACTCGACTTCTCCAGGAACGGCTCCGCGGCATTCGCCCGCAGCGCGAATACTACCAACATGAACACATTGCAGACGAACAGTTTGCGAATTGAGCGCGCAAAATTCATGAGAGCTTTCTCTCGTGGAAAAGTGAATTATCAGACACAGCAACCAGCATTGAAGCAATGCAAATCCGTCGCGCGGTCAATCCTTCCGCTCTCTCCGTGCCAACCTCCGTGTCTCAGTGCCTCCGTGGCGAGACTCTTTTCAGAAAGAGCTAGTGCGCCCCTTCGCCCGGTTGCGGGCCGGGGGGCGGCGACTCGACCGGGACGTTGCGCAGGTCGGACTGGACCAGTCCGTCGCGCAACCGCACCACGCGCTTGGCCCGATTGGCCACGAAGTCTTCGTGGGTGACGATGATGATCGTCTTGCCGCGCATGTTCAGCGTGTCGAACAGCGCCAGAATCTCCTGTGTCGTCGCCGAGTCCAGATTCCCGGTCGGCTCGTCGGCCAGGATGAAGTACGGGTCGTTGATTAGCGAACGGGCAATGCCGGCGCGCTGCTGTTGACCGCCCGAAAGCTGCGTCGGCCGGTGATCGAGCCGGCGGCCCAGGCCGACCATCTCGGCCAACTCGCGGCAGCGCTGTTTGTCGGCTGGCGTTAAATTGCGCCGATAGTAGAGCGGCACTTCGATGTTTTCGAGCACCGTTAATTGCGGGATCAGATTGTACGACTGAAAGACAAAGCCGATCCGCGCGGCGCGAATCTCGGACAGTTCGTCGTCGTCGAGCTGCGCCACGTCATCTTCGCCGAGCCAGTAACTTCCCCCGGACGGCCGGTCCAGGCAGCCCAACATGTTCAGTAAGGTACTCTTGCCCGAGCCCGACGGACCCATGATGGCCACATAGTCGCCAATCGGCACATCGAGCGACACCCCGGCTAGCGCGCGGACCACCTCGCCCCCCAGGTGATATTCCTTCACCAGGTCCATCACGCGGATCGCGTAGCCGGCCGCTTCGGTGGTCGAGGAGGTGCTCATCGTTTGCGCGTTGGGTAATGAACCAGAAGACCGCTACTTGATCCGGACCTGCTGGAAGTAGTGGACCCCCTTCTTGTTCGAGGTGACCACATCCAGCATGCCGTCGCCGTTGACGTCGGTCACTTCAAACTGGGTGCCAACACCGCTGTCGTCATCGAACGGGTGCGGAATCCAGCTCGCCTTGCCGTTCTCGCGCCGCAGCTCGAACCAGTACATCACCGCCGGGTCGCCCGGGTTGACGTCCCCCTTGGGACCGTGAGCCCACCAGCGCTTGCCGGTGACGAAGTCGGGCAGGCCATCTTCGTTGATGTCGGCCAGACACAGCGCGTGGGTCTGGGAGAACGTCTTGTCGATTTCGTGCGTGACCCAGCCGCCGGGCGTTTGTTCGTGCCACCAGATGCCAATCTTGTGGGCGGCCGAGCTGAGCACATCGTTGTCGCCGTCGCCGTCGAAGTCGTACACGTGCATGTGCGCGCACGGCTCGCCCAGCTTGGCCTCGTGGAACTTCCACAGCCCCTCGGCCGGGCTGGCCGGGTGTTCCCACCAACCCTGCGGAATCACGATGTCGTTGCGCCCGTCACGGTTGATGTCGCCGACGCCCAGCCCGTGCGAATACTTGGTCGTGTTCGGAGCGGCCTTCTCCGAAACGGCCTGAATGGTCCACGGCGCGAACGGATCAGCATTGCGGCGAGCGATCCCTTGCTGCCGATCGGGGCCGTCCGATTCCTTGAAGCTGGGGGCAAAGGCCATCACCAGCGCTCGGCGGCCGTTGCCGTCAATGTCCAGCAGCGCCGGGCTTTCATTGTTGGTGACGGCAATGCACTCGTGTCGCTTCCACGGGCCCGGCTCGTTCTTGGGATTCTCGAACCACCAGGTCTGCTTGCCGGGGAAGTCGACGACCATCAGATCGATCCAGCCGTCGCCGTTGAAGTCCTCGGCATAGTTCACAAAGCTGTCGCTGTACTTCAGCGGATCCCACTCCTCGGCCTTGTCGCGAATGGCGCGCAGATCCCAATTTGGCGCCGCGTAATAGACACTGCCGGCGGCAATGTCGAGCTTGCCATCGTGGTTGTAGTCGCCGACCGCCACCCCTTCGCTGCGGAACACGCCATCGAGCTTGGTCTTCTTGAAGGCGATCGAACCGCCCGGCGCCTCGGCGGCATGAATCGAGCCAGCCACGGCAGCCAGCAACACAACGAGCGTAAGAGGGCGTGTCATGGAAAGCTTTCAGGGGTAGTGCGACGCGGAAGGGTGAACCTGGCAGGCCGTTACAGTTTACCTGCTACGGCATCATATCTCTAGTAATAGCAGCACGATTCGCGGCAATGTCGCCCAGCACGCGAAGAATAAGAGCATCCTACGTCGCCCGGATGACGATCGATTCGATCGCCGCATGCCCCGATTTCTTGAAGGGGCGCGGCATGGGCTGCGCGTGCCCCTGCTCGTCGATCGTCCGGCTGCGGAACGTGTACTCGCCGGCGGGCACACCGGGCAACACCGCCGCCCAATGGGCGTTGGCCAGCCGCATCGGCCACTGCTTCGGCTTGCCCGCGTCGTCAAAGCCGTGAGTCGAGAGTGGAATCTTTCCTTCGGGCAAGCTGGCCCAACCGACCGGCGCTGGCAGCAACTCGGCATCGACCCACGGCGCTCGCGTGAAATGGGGATCGTCCCCCGCGCGCGGTTCGGCATTCGACTCGAGCGAGACTTGCACCTTCTTCAAGCCCGAGATGCCGACCTGGGCGTAACCCGAGGCCGCGATTGGCTCGCCCGCTTTGACCGACGTCGGCACAGACAACGATGCGGCAAACGTCTTCAATGGGCTGTCGACGTCGTTGCTCTGTTCGGCGTAAGTGTCGTTGGCGTGCGCCAGGTTCGACAACACCACATGCGTCAGCCATTTGACCGACTTGAAACCATACGCCTCGGGCACCACGATCCGCACCGGGCCGCCGCGCTCGGCATCGAGCCACTCGCCATTCAGCTTGTAACAGACAATCACCGGCGGCAGATCGTAAGGGTCTTCGAGCACACGTCCCACGGGCAACGAGCTGCGAAACATCTGCTTGGGGTCGTCGTTGTGATAGCCCCAGTAGAACACCCGGCGCAGATTCTCGCGCGGCCTGGTCAGCCACACCAACTCGCGCAGCGGCACCCCTTCCCACAACCCCATCCCCAGCGGACAACCCAGGTTCAAACAGGTCATCACCTTGGCGAACCGAACCGCATGCGTCTTGGCCAGCTCCATCAAGTCGTCAAAGTCGAACGCCGTTTCATCGTCGCGATTGAATTGCTTGCCCAGCCGAGCGGGCTGCTCGGCGTCGGAAATGATCGACAGCTTCCAGGTCTCGCGCGTCAGCCCGACCGCGCCTTTCTGTTCGTCGGACAAGGTGTGTGGCACCGGCTTGCCGCGCGAGACGTCGCGAAAATCGGCGGTCGGCGTGAAGTAAGGCTCGCCCCGCGCGCCGGCCTTGTCAGGCTTAGGGAGTTTCGCCGCCGGCTTGGCGTCTTTGGCAGGCGCGGCGTTCGGCTCGTCGGCCAGCGATTCGCCCACCAGACCCATCACCGCCGGCGCCGCGACACCCAGGCGCAAGAAAAACCGCCGCGTCAACTCACGATGCTCATCCAGAAACGAAATCCGCAACATGCGAAAGCCCCCGTGAGAGCGATTGTCAATTCGTTTCAGCCTGCCGATCAAGGCCGTTATTCCCGCGCAGGCGGGAATCTTGTGGTTGCGGTTACCCGCTAGATTCCCGCCTGCACGGGAATGACCTAATCGAGGCGACACGAACCGCGCGACGCATTCTACCCCCCGGCATCACACCACAACGAATCATTTACCAACTTGCCGCTCCCCTGCCCCCTCTCATCTCCCTCTCTCTGCTCCGTGCAAACCTCCGTGCCCCAGTGCCTCCGTGGCTAGTCATCTCTCTGAGGCTTCCCCCGCAGTCGATCGACGAACCGCCGCAAGTCCTCGGGCAGCGGCATGTGAAACTCGATCCGCTCCCCCGACACCGGATGATCGAACGCCAGGTCGCAGGCGTGCAACGCCAACCGCGGCGCGCCGCTCCGGTCGACGTGTTCCTCTTTGCCGCGCGCTCGGCCGTAGACCTTGTCGCCGCATAATGGGTGGCCGAGTTCCGACAGATGAATCCGAATCTGGTGCGTCCGCCCGGTTTCCAGTCGGCATTCAATCAGCGTGTAGCCGTCGAGCGTTTCGACGGGCCGGATGTGCGTGACCGACCGTTTGCCGTGCCCTTCGTCCTCGGTGCTGCCGCGGCGGCCGTCGCCACGGTCGCGGACCAGTTGCGACTCGATCGTTTGCGCCTTGACCTTGCCCGGCACCACGGCCAGGTAGCGCCGCCCCGTCGTGTGTTGCCGGAACTGAGCGCCCAGGATCCGCTCGGCCGGCACCGTCCGGGCAAAGACCATCAGGCCGCTGGTGTCGCGATCGATCCGATGAACCGGCCGCACCGGTGGCGTGCGCAGCGTGCGTCCCGGTTGCGGGCGCTGCGCGCCTCCCCTGCCCGGCTTCGTTCGGCCGGGTCGATTGGTTTGCTTGCCGGCGATTCGCTTGGCGATGATCCGTGGCAAGACATCTTCGAGCGTCGGCTGGTCCTGCTTGCGGCGCTCGGACCACCCCTGCTCTTCGCGATGACGCACGCTGGTCATGCCGGCCGGCTTTTCGACCACCACCACGTCGGCGTCGAGATAGCGAACGCGCACGTCCTGTTCGCTGACCGGCGGCGCGGTCGGATGTTCGAGTACGCGGATCACGTCGGTCAGCTTCAACCGCCGCGCCCCGTCCAGGCACAGATTGCCGTTCACCAACACGTGGCGAGTCTTGACCAGCCGCTCGATGCGCCCCCACGACTGCTTTTCACCGAGCCATAGCTTCAGGGCCGCGGCCAGCGTGGTGTTCGCCTGCTTAGGCAGAACGCGGTAGAGCTTTCCTTGCGCATCTTTCATGGCCAGGCCGCACGCTCGCTCAGGTAGTCAACGGCAACGGCGCGCTGAGCAGATCGGCGTAAAGATCGGCGGCCGCTTGCTCGTCACCGGCCCGCGGCACCCACGCCCCGCGCAGCCGCGACCGCAGGATCACCCCTTTTTCCAGGTGCGACGAAAACAACCGGTGCGAGTTCAGCCACAGGTGGGCCTCGGGTTCGTGCTCGTCGCGCGGCTGGCGTCCCAGCGTGCGGCGTTCCAGGCAATTGACCGCCGAATCGTCGGGATGGGTCATCTCGACATAGCTGAACCCGCCCCGATTGGGTCGCCACAGGACGCAGTACGTTTCGCTGTCGAGCGCCACCGCGCCGTCGCTGGCCGGCCAGCCCAGCGCGATCAACTCGCCCGGCACGTTTGGCACGCGATAGGCGTGATACGGCGCCAGCCAACTGGTGACGAGTTGTTCGGGGCAGGTTTCCCACTGTTGTGTGTTGACCGAGACTTGCAAGTCGACAACCAGCGCCGCCGGATCGCGCCACGGCGCCAGCCGCCAATAGGCTTGAATCGCCACCTCGCGCGCGCCGGTGGCCGGATAGTTCGCCACCAGATCGTTGCCTCGCACGTACGCTTCGACCGGCACGTCGCCCGTGTGTGACTCGGGCGCCACCTGCACGGCCAGGATCGTCGCGCTGGGATGAAATGCTTTTTCAAATGTCAGGCACGTCAGCCCCGCGCTCGACCGGGCCAGCGACAGCAAGCCGCGCCAACTGCCGGTCGAAAGTTCGGCCGTCGTGTCGTGCAAGGTCCAACCAGAGTCAGGCATCGGCAGTGAACTCCGTCGCGCGTTATGAAACCAGGCTCAAGCGGTCGGACATTTGCCCGTGCGCTATCCACCAATAAAAAAACCCCGCCGCTCGTGGTCAACCGAGCGGCAGGGCCGGAACAGAGAAGAGGCCGGTGATCGACTGGTCGAGGCGTTCCGGAATCAGGAATGTAACGAGGCCGTTAATTTCCCGGTCGCGTTCGACCCACGGTCACCATTTCGCCTGTATTTTAGCAACCTGCCTGACGCCTTCCAAACTTTTTTTAACCAGTTCTTGAACCGAGGCCGCGTCAGCCTGTCGGGCCAGCAGCCGCTGGTCAGCCGCCCCCCTGAACCGCTAATCTGTTCCGTGGGGGCCGATCCCCCACATTCTTTACCCAGAGCGACCAGCCGTGCCCGACCGCGAACCCGCCAGCCCGATGGCCACCCACTGGTCCCCGAGCGATGCCGATTTGACGAGTTTTCTCGACGTGGCCCAGCGCGCCGCCCGGCTGGCCGGGGACGTGCTGCTCGATTGGGCCGGTCGGTTCAGCGTCAGCGAAAAGGGGCCGGCCGATTTGGTGACCGAGGCCGACGTGGCCGCCCAGACCAGCATCCAGGCCACCCTCCTGGGCGCCTTTCCGGGCCACGGGTTCCTGGGTGAGGAAAACCTGTCAATTGCCAGCCGCGACAACGACCTGACCTGGATCGTCGACCCCTTGGACGGCACGACTAATTATGTGCATTCGATCCCGCACTATGCGGTCTCGATCGCCCTGGCCCAAGGGAACCAACCGATCGTCGGCGTGGTGTTCGACCCGGTGGCCAAGGAATGTTTCGCGGCCATGCGCGGACGGGGCGCCACGCTGAATGGCAAGCCCATGAAGACCAGCGGCGTGACGACCCTCGACCGGGCCGTGACCGCGGTCAGCTCCCCACCGGGGATCAATGCCGAGTCGCAGGAGCTGAAGGACTTCTTAAAAATCATCCTGCTGTCTCAATCGATGCGCCGCAGCGGCTCGTCGGCCTTGAACTTGTCGTACATCGCGGCCGGGCGCTACGACGCCTATTGGTCGCTCAGCGCTAAGCCCTGGGACGTGGCGGCCGGGTTCTTGCTGGTAGCCGAAGCCGGCGGACACGTCATCGAGCGCGACGGCAGCCCGATCCGCTGCGACTCGCGCCGCTTCGTCGCCGCCGCGAGCAGCGAACTGTCAAACGCGCTGCGTCAGACGCTCGACGGCTGAGCGCATAAAAAAACCGGGGACTTTCGTCCCCGGTTCTTGTTGCACTGCAACTGAATGCGACGCTCCGCGCGAATGCCTTTATGAAGCATTGCGCATTAAGCATTCATCATTTCCAACCCACTCAGTTCGGCCGCCAGCCGCTTGCGGGCGACGTGCAGCCGGCGCTTGATCGTGCCGACGGGCGAAGCAAACGCCTCGCTCATCTCGACGAGCGACTGGCCCTCGACGTAGAACGCCACCAGCGTGCGACGGTCGAGCGTGCCCAGCCGCGCCAGGCCAGCCCGGACCTGGCTCTGCCGTTCGCGGGCCAGCGCCGAAGTCAGCGGGGTTTCCTGGGTGGCGTGGGCCGCCTCCAAGTACTCGCCGGTAGTCGACGTCACCGGGCCGCGCCGCGACAGCCGATTGCTGATGTTGCGCATCGCAATCTGCCGCAGCCAGCCCGGCAAGCTGGCCGGCTCGCGCAGCTGGTGGATCTTGCGCAGCAAGGTGACGAACACTTCCTGCACCGTCTCCTGGGCCTCGGCGTGGTTCTGCAGCCGGCGCAAGGCCAGTCCGTAGACCATCCGCTCGAACCGACGGGCCAGTTCCGCGAACGAATCGTTGTCCCCCTCCTGCGCGGCGCGCACGAGGGTCGCGATCGATGCCTCGGTGATCAACTCCTCACAAGCGATAGGTGCCACGGTCGTATTCCTTGAGCAAGCGGTGCATGGATTGAATGGGAAGCAAACCAGACGCGAGTGGCGAGCACCGGCTGCGAAGCGCGAAACAACGCGCGCAACAGCCAGAGGGCCATACGCCTGGCGGTGACGTCGAGCGAGATCAGGTCGTAACGTGGAGGAACCCGGTCTGCCGGGCGACTCGCGCTACTGCCGACTCGTCGCGGCCGCAGGCGTGCGACTGGCGGCGTTAATTCGCCAACCTGTCGCCGTGGCCGTTGCTGCCGGTAGCATGGCGGCCATCGGCACGCCTGCGGGCTGCATCGACCACGCGGCTTGATACCGCGCGCCTTCATGCCGCGTAGTGCGCCATAGATGGCGCAACGCCGTTCCCAGATGGTCCGCCAAGAAGGCGAACCGCTTACCAAAGGATTTCGACGCGCACTTGTCCGAGCGCACTTCACGGCAACCGGCAACGACGTTACGGACCAGGGTCGAACCCAGTACGTTACGGACGTCGGTAACCAAGAATGAGCTACGCATGACATGCTCCTGCGCCGGGGCGACCAGCGCGTCGAAAAAAGAAAGAAACTGTCGCTCTTGTTAAAACGCTGCTTGCAAAAACCTCTGAACCAGTTCCGATCGCCGCGCGGTGAATAACCACGTGACGACGACCGGCTTGTATCCGAACTCAATTACCAAACTCGCGCCGGCAAGTCACGGCCATTTCTCGGCCACGTTCCCGCTAGCTTCAGTCAACCTCTCTAGCATACCAGCTAGACGCCGGCCGACCACGAATCGTACCCCCCCCAGGCAACACTTCGAGCATCAACGGGGGGAACGATGCTTATGAGCATTGGTCGGCAAATAAGTTCGCGCGAAAACGAAAAAAGTTACGCGGTAAAGATGAGCTTCGCCGTCAAACGGCGCGCAAGTCACTTCAGGAACACAACTTGCGACACACAAAGCAAGTCGGGGACTATTTCGCCGTGGCCAATCGCACGCCCCCGGCGACTCGCCGGGGGCTAATGAACGACAGCATTACTTGATCGTTCATCGTTTCGCGTTCATCGTTTCCCCATCACGCCAGCAGCTGCTTCACCACCTTGCCGCCGACGTTGGTCAACCGCACGTCGAGCCCTTGGAACTTGTATGTCAGCTTTAGGTGGTCGAGCCCGAACAGGTGCAACAGCGTGGCGTGGAAGTCGTTCATGTGGATCGGATCTTCGACAATGTTCCAACCGATGTCGTCGGTGCGGCCAACGACCTGACCCCCTTTGATCCCGCCGCCGGCCGCCCACAGGCTGAACGCGAACGGGTGATGATCGCGACCGGTGGCGTTGGGGTTGCCGCCGCGATTCTCGCCCAGTGGCGTGCGCCCGAACTCGCCGGCCCACACGACCAACGTGGTATCAAGCAGCCCGCGCTGCTTCAGGTCCTTGAGCAACGCCGCGACGGGTTGATCGGCCATCTGGCAATTGAACGCCAGTTCCTTGTCCAAGTTGCTGTGGTGGTCCCATGAGGCGTGATACAAATTGACGAACCGCACGCCACGCTCGACCAGGCGCCGCGCGAGCAGACAGTTGCGCGAGAATGACGCGAACACCCCTGCCCCGCCGCCGCGGCTAACTTTACTGGCCTCGTCATCGGGACGGTCGACGCCGTAGGCGTCGCGCGTGGCTTGCGTCTCGCTGGCCAAGTCGATCAGTTCGGGCGCCGCCGACTGCATGCGGAAGGCCAGTTCATAGGCGTTGATCCGCGACGCGATTTCCGGATCGTCCAGCGCCGTGAGCCGCTCGTGGTTCAAGCGCTCCAGCGCGTCGAGGCTGCGCCGTTGCATGGCGTCGCTCACGCCGGCCGGGTTGTCCAGGTTCAGCACCGGCTCGCCCTTGTTGCGGAACAACACGCCCGCGTAGCTCGACGGCAAACAGCCGCTCGACCAGAGGCTGGCCCCGCCGCTGGTCCCTCGGCCGGCGTTCAACACCACGTAGCCGGGCAAGTCACTCGACTCGCTCCCCAGGCCATAGTTCAACCACGCGCCGATGCTCGGCCGGCCGAACCGCGACACGCCCGTGTTCATCAACAACTGCGCGGGATGATGATTGAACGCGTCGGTGTGCATCGAGCGGATCAGGCAGAGATCGTCGGCGCACGTGGCCGTGTGAGGCAGCAGGTCGCTGATGTCCATGCCGCATTCGCCGTACTTCTGGAACTTGCGCGGCGAGCCCATCACGACCGCCGACTCTTTCTGGATGAAGGCAAAGCGGACGTTCTTGGTCAGCGACTCGGGCAGCTTCTGTCCGTGCAGGCGGTTCAACTCGGGTTTAGGGTCGAACAGATCGAGCTGGCTCGGCGCCCCTTCCAGGAAAATGAAGATGCACGCCTTGGCCTTGGGCGCGAAATGGGGCAGCTTCACCGTCAACGGGTTCGCCGGGTCGGGCGATTTGTCGGCCGCCAACAGCGCATCGGCCAGCAGCATTTGCAGCAAGGCCGCGCCGCCCAGCCCGCTGGCCGTCGAACAGAGAAACTGCCGGCGCGAGCGAGCAATCGCAGCATCGAGCGGATTCATGGCCGTCACTCCCGCGTAATGAATTCGTCCAAGTTCAGTAGCGTCCGCCCCACCATCACCCAGGCCGCCAACTCGGCCGGGTCGTCGACCTTTTCGTCCTTCACACCCGTGCCGACAATCGCCTTGGACGCGTCGGCGTTCGCCCGAGCCAGTTGCAATTGATCGGCGTACAACGCTCGCAGCGCGTCAAGTTCGCCGGCGCTCGGCACACGCGCCAGGCAGGCCTGAAACGCCCAGCGCAATCGCCCGTCGCGCGCCCCCTCGGTCGTGTCGCCGGCCGGCGCTTCGCGCAACACCCGACGGGCCAGCGCCTGGGAACACTCGACGAACACCGGGTCGTTCAACAAGGTCAACGCCTGGAGCGGCGTGTTCGAGCGCTCGCGCCGGGCACAGCACAACACCCCGTCGGGCGAATCGAATGTCATCAGCATCGGGTAGGGACTAGTGCGCTGGAACCAGGTGTACATCCCGCGCCGGTAGCGGTCGGCCCCGTTGCTTTCGACCCACTTGGCGGCGTTGGCGTAGGTCAACTCGGACACGCCGTCCGGTTGCTTGGGGCGCACGCTCGGACCACCGATCCGCTCGTCGATCAGACCCGACACTGCCAGCGCCAGATCGCGGACCACTTCCGCCTCGACGCGCATTCGCGGTTGTTGCGCCAGCAGCATGTTGTATGGGTCGCGCTGGTTGAGCTCGGCCCGGCGGCGCGACGATTGCCGGTACGTGGCCGAGGTAACGATCAAGCGGTGGAGCTGTTTCATGCTCCACGTCTGGCGAAACTCGTCGGCCAGCCAATCGAGCAGCTCAGGATGCGTCGGCCGGTCTCCTTGCGTGCCGAAGTCGGGCACCGAGTTGACCAGCGGGCGACCGAAATGTTGCCCCCATATCCGGTTCACGGTCACGCGCGGCGTCAGTGGGTTTTCTTCCGAAACCAGCCAGCGGGCCAGGTCAAGCCGGTCGCCGTGCTCGCCTCGCGGCTCGATCGGAGGCAAGAACGACGGCACGCCCGCTTCGACTTTCGCCCCCGGCCGCAAGAAATCGCCGCGGACCAGAACATGTGTCTCGCGCCCCTTGGGCAGATCGACCAGCACCATCGCTCGGTTGGTCGTGGCGGGGTCGACGGGGGCTTTCTTCGCGTGAGCGACGACGGCGCCGTCGAGCGCACTCAGATCCTTGTCGACGCGGCGATAGTAATCGGCCAGCAGTTTCTGTTCGGTGGCGCTGCGCGCGCTGGCCGGCTTGGCCAGCACCGCGGCCGGCCCCGTCGCAATCTTGGCGTCGGACAAGGGGCCAGTCGTCGTGGTCAGCGACAAGCGAAACCGGGCCAGGGCGAACTGCTTGGGATATTGATGGTCCAGCGTGACGACGAGCGTGGCCCCCTCCTCGAAATCGATCGGCGACGCCAGTTCGAACAGCGCGAGATGGTCCTCGCCAAACTTGGGGCCGATGGCCCAACCCGACTTGGGGTCGGCGTCGATCGCGTTCAGCACCTCGAACTTGCCCTGTGAATAATCGGCCACGGCCCAGCGGAGCGGCACCGTCACCGGCTTGGCGTCTTTCTTGCCCGTGGGCGCGGCCGAGATCCGCACGCCGGTCAGGACAAAGTTGTGATCCTTTGCCCGGCCCGGGCCCGTTTTCTTTTCGGCGTCGGCCAAGGCTTCGAGCCGCAGGCCGGTGATGCCGCGCAGCTTAGTGCTGAGGGTCAGCGTGTAAACTTCGGTGTCGGACGCGGCCCCTTCGACCTCGACGACGCCGTCGGGCAGTTGCTTGAACTTGGTCTTGGCCTTGGGGCCCGGCGTCATGGCGGCCGGCTCGACGACTTGCCATTCGATCGACTCGGCCGGCTTGGCTTCGCGTTCCCAGTTGGCCAACCGCGAGGGTAGTTGCTCGCGCTCGAAGTCGGTCACCTTGGCGACGAGTTTCGCATGGTCGGCGTCGAACGCGGCCTTGGCCTTTTGATAAGCCGCCACCTGGTCGGGCAGGGGGGCCGGCATGTCGGTCTCTTGCAAGTTGTTGAAGAACGCGAACAGCTCGTAGTATTCGCGCTGGGCGATGGGGTCGTACTTGTGGGTGTGGCACTGCGCACAGCCCATCGTCAACGCCATCCATACAGTGCTGGTCGTGTTCACGCGGTCGATCGTGGCCGCGACGCGGTATTCTTCCTGGTCAACGCCTCCTTCTTTGTTCGTCAACGTGTTGCGGTGAAAGCCGGTGGCGATACGTTGATCTTCGCTCGCGCCTGGAAGCAAATCGCCCGCCAGTTGCTCGACGGTGAACTGGTCGAACGGCAGATCGCGATTGAGCGCGTCGATCACCCAGTTGCGCCACCGCCAGGCATGGGGCCGGCCGGTGTCTTTCTCGTAGCCGTCGCTGTCGGCATAGCGAGCCAGATCGAGCCAGTGGCGTGCCCAACGCTCGCCGTAATGGGGCGAGGCGAGCAAGCGATCGACCAGTCGTTCGTACGCGCCGGCGCTTGGATCGGCCACAAAGTCGTTAACCTCGGCCGGCGTCGGCGGCAGCCCGGTCAGGTCGAGACTCAGGCGGCGAATCAACGTGGCCCGATCGGCCTCGGGTGACGGTGTGATGTTTTCGTGTTCGAGTCGAGCCAGCACAAAGTGATCGATCGGGTTCCGGCACCAGTCGGCCCGCTTCACACGCGGGACCTCGGGACGCTTGACGGGCTGGAACGACCAGTGATCGTTCTTCTTGCCAGCCGTGGCGGCCTGCTCGGGCCAGCGCGCCCCCTGATCGACCCAGGCCCGGACCAGCGCCACCTCGTCGGACGACAATCGTTCCCCCTCGGGAGGCATGGCGAACTCCTCGTCCTCGGGCGCGGTCACATAGCGCACCAGCCGGCTTTCGCCACTTTGACCCGCGACCCAGGCAGGGCCGCTGTTGCCGCCACGATGGGCCGACGAACGATCGTCGAGTCGCAGGCTTCCTTCGGCCGTGTCGGGGCCGTGGCACGAATAGCAGCGTTTGACGAAGATCGGTTGCACGTCGCGGGTGAAGTCGATCTGGGCCGGGGCAGGGGACTTCTCGGCGGCGGCCAACGGACAAACGAAGACACCGCCGCTTGCAGCGGTAGCGCCAAGCACGACAAGGCACACCCAAATCAATGAGCGCCGGGCAATCATCGGCAAACTCCTCGGACAAAACCGGAAGGCGGGCAGTCCGGGGGTCAGGCCACCGCAGGCGGGACCGCTGCGACGATCGTTTCGTTCGCAGGGGAGGGCGGTGCTGGAGTTCGCGGCCGGAGGGTCAGGACTCCATCGAACCAAACCGGGCCGCAAGTGTCAAGGTTTTTTCAGCAGGGGTGGGGATGCAAGTTGTTTTGGATTCAGCCATTAAGCATGGTTGCCGACATTGCCGGCCAATTGCGACCGGGCTGGCCGAGCCTTATAAACAGCTATCGCCTGCCTTCGGTTCGTGAAGCCAAGCAATCAACCACGACCACACGACGTCAAGGCATCAGAGAGGGAATTCACCACAGAGGCACAGAGGACACAGAGGACACAGAGAACAGAAAGAACTGTGCTGTTTGTCCTCTCTGTCCTCTCTGTGATCTCTGTGTCTCCGTGGTGCAAATTTCTTGGCGTTTGCGCCATGTCGTCGTGGTTGAATTTGAATTGTCCCGTTAGCTACTCATCTCCAACACGAGACCATTGCCGCCATGTCGCAAGCTTTACGAGATCGGTTGTTTGCCGAGTTGAATGCCCTGACGATTGTCGATCCGCACACGCATATCAACCCGCACGCGCCGGCGTCGCAGACGGTGGCCGACATCCTGGGCTATCACTACTACACCGAACTGGCCCACTCGGCCGGCATGCCCAAGGCGCGGATCGAAGAACCCGGCCTGGACCCCAAGGAGAAAGTTCGCCGGCTGGTCGAGCGGATGGGGCCGCTGGACAACACGATTCAATACAGTTGGTTCATCGAACTAGCCCGCGAGTTCTTCGGCTTTGCCGACGACCGGCTGACCATGAAGAACTGGGAAGCGTTGTACGACGGCGCGGTCAAGAAGATGAGCTCGCCCGATTGGGCCAACCAGGTGTTGAAGCAAAGCCGCCTGTCGGCGGTATTCTTAACCAACGACTTCGACGATCCGCTGACCGGGTTCGACACCAAGGTCTATATCCCCTGTCTGCGGACTGATGATCTGGTGTTCCATTTGGCCAAGTCCGAGGTGCGTGCTCGACTGGAAAAAGCGACGGGCATCGCGGTTGGCACGGTGGCCCAACTGAAGGAAGCAATCGGCAAGCTGTTCGCCCATTTTGTGGCCAAGGGAGCCAAGGCCTGCGCCATTTCGCTGCCGCCTGATTTCGCTCCGTCCAAGGTGAGCGAGGCCGACGCAGGGCCGGCGCTACAATCGGTGTTAAAGCAGGGGAGTCACACGTTCGACGACCCGCGACGCACCGTGTCGCACTTTGTCTTTTGGACGCTGGCCGAGTATTGCGCCGAGTACAAGTTGCCGTTCGATTTGATGATCGGCGTCAATCGCCAGGTCTATCCGGCGGGCGTTTACCAGGGACAAGACCTGTACGACAGCCGAGTGTCGCTGATTCAATACCGCGAGCTGTTCAACGCCTTTCCGCAGGTGACGTTCCCGATTTCGGTTCTGGCCAGCGTGACCAATCAGGAACTGACCAGCTATAGCTGGATCTTCCCGAACGTGGTGACCAACGGCCACTGGTGGTACTCGAACACGCCGACGTTCATCGAGCACGATCTGGCTTCGCGACTGGAAGCGGTGCCGCGGACCAAGCAGATCGGCTACTACAGCGACATGTACAAGCTGGAGTTCGCGCTGCCGAAGTTCGCCATGTACAAGCGGACACTCGCCAAGGTGCTGGCCGAGAAGTTCGTCGTCGACCGGGGCTGGAGCGAAGACCGGGCGTTGGCGCTCGGCACGCAAGTGCTGCGCGACAATACCGAACTCATCTTCGGGAGAAACGATAAATGATGAACGATAAACGGCGCAGGTTGCGTGACCTTGAACCAATCACCACCGCCATGCGTCGATCATCCCTCTCGTGCCTTTCATTCATCGTTGATCGTTGATCGTTTCTCGCTCAGCGATCGAGCCAGGCTTTGACGGCCCAACCGAGCCAGCCGACAATCATCAACACGCCACCAATCGGGACGATCGCCCCCAGCACCTTCACGTCGGTGATGACCAGCGCGTAGAGCAAGCCCGAGAAGACGCACATCCCCAGAAATATGGCCGCGCCGGGCAGCGTGACCGATCCCTCGGGGCGGTGCAGGGCGTAGAGCCCCAATAGCACCAGGCCAAACGCCTGGTACATCTGGTACCGCACCGCCGTTTCAAAGATCTCCCTGGCGCGAACGATCGCCTCGGCAGTGCGTCCCTGACTTGTCAGCCAGCCGGGCAGGGCGTGCGCGCCGAAAGCGCCCAGGGCGATTCCCAGCGCGCCGGTCGCGGCCCCCAAGGCAATCCACATGCGGGGAGTCATATTCGTTCCTCGATCAACGGTCGTGGCGATTCGCTCCCCATTATAGCGATCCGCCGCGCGCAAGAAAAAACCGTCGTGGCTCCCCCACGAGGAGGGAACCACGACGGCCGGAGGGAACGTCGCTTGCAATTCGATCGGGCCAACCCTTCAACGCCAGGCCGGCGGCAGGGCCGCCGTCGGCTTACGGCGTGGAACCTTGGCCCAGTTTGGCTTCTTCTTCTTCCTGGATGATGATGCGCGGCGTGACCATCATCATCAGGCTAGTCGTCGTGCGGCCGGTGCCGATGTTGTTGAACAACCGCTGCACGTAGGGCAGCTTGTTCAGGATCGGCACGCCATTCTCGATCCGCTGTTCGGCCAGTCGTTTGATGCCACCGAGCAAGACCGTGCCGCCGTCGGGCACGCTGACCGTGGTGGTTACCGTGGTAAAGGCGAACGTCGGCAACTGCACCGTGGTGCCGTTGTTCGTGGCCGACGCGACATTGTTCTGGCTGGTCGAGGCGCCCACCGGACCGGTGGTGCTAGTGTCACGGGTGCTGCTGGACGAACCGGTGAACGTGAAGGTGTTCACGGCCGAGATATTGCTGAAGAATGGCACCACCGTCAGTCGGACAAACCGGCGGTCGCTCGACACCACCGCCTGGACCGTGAGGAAAGTTCCTTCGGACAAGACGACGATCACTGGTTGTTGGGCGGCGGCAAAGTCGCCGACGACCGGGATGACCGTGATGACGAACGGCACCTGCTGCGTGTCGGACACGAACGCCTGCTGGCCGTTGAACAGCGTGACTTTGGGGGCCTGCATGATGTTGGTGCGGCTGTCGCTTTGCACCGCTTGCAAGAAGAAGTAGGTCTCGATGTCGCTCAAGATGGCAAACCCGAGCGAGGCCCCGCCCAACACGCCCGACTGGGGCAAGTTGAACTGCGACAGGTTTGGATTCGTCAGGCTAAAGCTCGATTGATTGAACGGAATGCTCAGGTCGTTCGTCCACACCGGCGAGAAACCGCCTGTCGTGCTGGTCGGTTGGGTCAAGTTTTGCATACCACCAGTAATCGAGTTCGAGTAGCTGAACGTGCCGGTCTTGATCAGGTTGCCGTTGGCGTCGGTGGTGAACTGATTGTTGAGCGTGCTTTGCGGCACATTACTCGGAATATTAATGTCGAAGTTGATCCCCATCTTCTCGTAGAACGTGTCGCTCAGGTTGATGAAGCGGACTTCGATCGTCACTTGCAGATCCTGCAGGCGGCGGAGCTGCTCGAGCAACTCGGCGATCTGTTCGTGGACTTCCTGGGTCTGGCTGATGACCAGGCTCAAGTTGGTCGGGAACTCCTTGATCGCGCCGGCGCCGCCGACTTCGGTCCAACTTTGCGGCGCGATGGTCTGGGTGATCAATTCCATCAACGAGTCAAAGTCCGGCTGCACGCCACCACCCAATCCGCCCGGCGAGGCGAAGGGGATGTTCTGGGGCGAACCGGTCGCGCCGCCGCGGCCGAACATGCCGCCCATCGGCTGAATGCCGCCGCCAAACTGGGCCAGCACCTCGGGATTGACCGCGGCATTGGTCGAGCCGCCATTCGAGCTGGCGACCACGGCCATGGGGCCGCCGGTGCCGGCCATGCTGCCTTGCCCGTTGCCCGCCGCGCCGGCGTTGCGCTGGGCGTCGGCCAACGCGCCGGCCAGGCCCATCTGCCCGTTCGGCACGAAGTTCGGAATCGGAATCACCAGATCGGCGACGCTGTAGGTCTGGGTATAGACCTCGCCATCGCGCATTTGCTCGCTGGTGATCTTCAACACTTCATCCTTGATGATGAAGCTCAGGTGCAACGGATCGAGCACCAGGTGCAACGCGCTCTTCAGCGAAATGTCGCTGTTCAGGCTGATGGTCACCGGGGTGCTGCTGTCGACGGCTTCTTCGGCCAGGCCGCGCGGATCGAGGTAGATGTTCACACCCGTCACGCTCGACAGGTGCCGCATCACTTCTTGCAGCGGCGTGTCCTTGAACTGCATCGAGACCGGCGTGCGGAGTCGCTGTTCGATTTCGATTTCGCGCTCGGTCTTCCGCTTGGACTGTCGGGCCAACCAGGCGCCGCGGGTCTCGCTCAGTTGCTTCCATTCCTTGGCGTCGCGGAACTGCATCGGCTGGCGGTCATCAAAGGGGATGCCCGATTCTTGAATGCTTTCCATCTGGCGAACCCAGCCGTCCTGGCCTTCCTCGCGGAGCGCCTTGGCATTTTCGTTGCTTCGCACGAGCTTGGCCTGACGCATGACCTGCATCACCACCGGTTCGCGCGGCGCGATCTCGAAGGCCTTCTTGGCCACCAGTTCGGCTTCGGCAAAGCGGCGCTGGTCCATCAGTTCGTTGAACTCATCGATCGTTTTGGCCAGCTTGTCCTGCATGTCGAATTTGGCTTGCTCTTCGCGGGCGATCTCGTCTTTGACCGCTTGGTTCTTTTCGTCAAGCTCGATGCGCGGCCGATTGGCATCGAGGTACTTGGCCAGTTCGTCGCTCACTCGGTCAACGCGGCGGAGCAACATTTCCTTGTTGCTCGAATCGACCGATGACTTTTCCACTTCGGTGCGGGCCTGTTGCAAGACCAGGGTGGCTTGCTTGGGGTCCGACTCTTGCAGGCGCTTGGCCTGGGAAATCTTGCGGTTCAATTCGTCGCTGGCCTGGCGCAGCTTCAGGGCCTGACCCTGGGCGGCTTCGCGCATCAGCGAGTTGGCTTCGTTGGGCTGGGTGGTCGGCAACGGCGCCGTGCCGGCGGTCAGTTGCAGGCGATCTTGCAGCCGCTGTTGCATTTGCTGGTCAAGGTCGTCGTGGTGCGTGGCCGCTTCGCGGAACAGGGCCGCCGCGGTCTTCGGATCGTGGCGCCGCAAGGCCTCCTCACCTTGCACGAACAAGGCCACGCCGATCTTCTGTGAACTCGACGGACCAGCAGCCGGTGTCGACGCGCCGGTCGTCAGCGGTTGCTGGTTGGCGACGGTCATATTGTGCGTCGCGTCGGTGGCCGGATCGTAGTATGCCTGCGACGCCGCGTTCGCGCCGGCAATCGGCATCACGCCCGAGGCGGGCTGCACGGCGCCGACGTTTTGCACGCCGCCGGTGGCTTGCTGCTGCCGGGCCTTTTGAATCTGCATCAACACCAGCCAGGGACGGTCGTCACGCTGGCCGAGCGATTCCTCGGGCACGCGCAGCCGATCGGCTTCCTGGGCCAAGGCTTCGGCCTGGTTCAAATCGCCCCCCGCCATGGCGACCCGGGCTTGTTGCAGCAGATTCTGCGCACGGAGCTTCAGTTCGTTGGTGGCCGCGGGAGTTGCCGTCGGGTTGGCGGCGGCCGGCGGAGTCATCGTCACCGGGGCCCCGGTCGGGCTGGGCAACGGTTCGATCGAGCGCGAGTTCGTGCCACGACGGGCTTCGGCGATCCGCTTCAGCAGATCGTCCGGATTGTTCTCGAACGGCGAGTAGATGATGCCGCGCCGCTTGGCCTCGGTGGCCAGCCGTTCGGCCTCGTCAAAGTCGCGCAGGCGGAGCAGGTCGTCGGCCTGCTGCATTTGCAATTCGGCGTAGCGGCGACGGTAACCTTCCGAGTCACGTTCGCCGGCGGGACGCTGGGCCAGGTCGGCGAACTTGGCGACAGCCGCTTCGACGCGGGCCGGCGAATCTTCACGCGGGTCATAGTTCACGGCCAAGGCCTTGGCCTGGTTCACCGCTTCGGTGGCGCGGCGCACATCGCCCACCGCCAGCGCGCGGCGGGCGGTCCACAACAAGCCGTCGCTTTGCGCGCGGCGGCTTTCCGTGTCGTTTGGAGTGGCCGTGGTCGGCAGCGAAGCGGTCGCCGGCACATTCGTCGTCGGGTAAGAAGCGGTCGTCGGCGCGGCGGCAACCGGCGGCGCGTTGAACGACGCGGGTGTCACCGCGGGCAGATTCGTGACAGGGGGGGCGGACGGCGGATTGACCGGCGCCGTCATCGGATTGGCCTGGGCGGCCTGGGCAGTGGCCGGCGCGTTGTTTGCGCCCGCGCGGCGCAGGGCAGGGGGGAGTTGGTCGTCGGCGGCCGGCGGCGTGGTCGTCTCGGGGCGCGCGAACGGGCTGTTGCCGGCGGCGACCGGATTGCGCGCGTTGGCGCCCGGGTTCGCCGCGATCGGCTCGGCGGCTGGCGCCTTGCCACCGGCGGCGCGAAGGTCGACGAACAACTTCTCGGGCGTGTCTTCGTTCGGATTCCAAGTGGTCTGGGCCTGGGCGGCCTTCTGATACCAGTGCGAAGCGCCGGTGACGTTGCCACGACTGAGTTCAGCGCGGCCCTTGGCCAGCCATTGCTTGGCCTGGCTGCCCGGGTCGTTGATCGACGGGGCCTTGGGGGCGGCTTCGTTCTGGGCGGCCAATGCCGCCTGGGCGGCGAATGGATCGGTCGGGGTCTTGCTGTTGTGTTTGGCGACCGGCGCGTCGGGCGTGCTGGTCGTGGTGCTGTTGGCCTGGTATTGCTTGCTGGGCAGCCCAGCCGACGTGCCGCGCACCTTCTGGTAGTCCTTGCGCACCTTTTCGGGGCGGTCGCCGAAATACATCACCGGCCAGCGGACCTGGAACGCCTCGGAGCGGCGAATCAGCGAGTCGGCCGTTTCCCAATTGCCGGCCTCCATCGCCTGGCGGGCGCGCTTGCACAAGTCGAGCACCTTGACGCGGCGCATCTCGACCGACTCGTTTTCCAACGCCTCGTTCGCGTCCTCGGACGGTACGCCGACCGCCGGGTTCTGCGCTTGAGCGGGCATGCCGGTCCAAACGACGCTGCTCAAGGCGAGCGCGCCAGTGGCCAGGCAGCCAAGCAGGAATCGCGACGTGGTGTTCAAGCCGATCTCCTTTCGAGATGCGTAGACTTGCGCGCCGGGCCTTGCGGCCAGGCGTAGTGTGCGGCGGGCGGGGGTGTTCGGTGTTGGTTGGCCTGCGACGCTCGACCGTGACAACGCAAAGGATGGGACGTTGTTGTCAGCGCAAATCTGACCGGACTTTTTTCCGGCAAGATTTTTCTGACGGGTCGTTCGGCAGGTTCGGTGAACCGCGCGGCGGGGGTCGCGTTGTCCAGGTCGATTCAGCGAAAACCGCTGAATTTCGCCGGAAAACGTGGGCCGTTTGAGCTCACCTGTTGGTCGGATCAAGGGACAAGTTCAGACAAGAGGCGGTGTTAATACCGATGCCGGCAAAGCCGGTCAAGGTCACTCGCGACGGAATCATTAGAATCTTTATCCAACTCGGCGTGCTGACGCGCCAAGGACAGGGGAGTGGGAGCAGGGAGGCGGGAAGCCACGCTGTCGGCGATGTGCCGTCGATCGGCGCATGAAAAAAGCCGAGAGTTGAGTCCCGGCTTCAATCACGCTGGCGTTTTAACCGCAATTCCGCGGAGATGCGCGCACGCCCATGGCGTGTCGGCTCAGCTTATTTCCCTTTGATCAAGTCTTCAAACGACTTGCCGCCTCCTGGCGCGCCTGGCCCATCGGCGTCCTTGTCGGCGGCGGCTTTTCCTTCCTTGGCCTTGACCGGCGGCCGGTTGCGCTCGGCGTCGCCACCTTGGTCGATCGAACCACGCAGCGCCAACTTGCCCGTGGGGGTCCACAGCAACAACTCGCCGGGCAGGCGATAACGACGCTGGCTATTCTCGCGCGAGGTGATGTCCTCGCCACCCGCCACGTCGACCAGCACGTAATCGGTTTCGTAAGTGATCGTCCCGTCCTTGAATTCACCCGTCTTGCCGGGCACGGGCACCTGGGCGGAAATGTCGCGATAATTCAACACCGCGGCCCGCTCCAAGGTGAACTCGTGCGCCACCTCGGCCCCCTGCTCGGGAGACCACTTGACGATCATCACGCGCCCCTTGGCTTCTTGCAGTTGGCTGCGGGCCGGCGTCACGTCGCCACCCACCACGCGGAACGGGCTGGGAATGGCGACCGTTTCGCTCGGCTCGCTGAAGGCCGAGTCGAGCGTCTGGGCCTCGGCCAGATCGGGGCTCTTCAAGAAATGCTGCGGCATCCCGTGGTTCGGGTTGATCAATTGCAACTTGACGCGATAGGCGTAGGCCTTGCTCGGCTCGACCGTGAAGTCGAAGAAGCGAATCAGCTTGTAATCGATAGTTTCGATCAGGGCTTTTTGCGGTTCATTGCCTTGATTCTGCTGATGTTGAACAACCTGCTTCTTTTCTTCCTCGAGCAGGCTCTTCGGCGCGTCGTCATCGACTCCCGGCGTGGCCTGGGCGGCGGGCTTGTTGGCGTCGGCGGCCGCGGGAACCACGAACGGAATCTCGGGCTCGTGCGCCACCTCGGGACCGTTCGTGGTGCCAACCAGTTGCAGGCACGATTCGGCGACGTATTTGTCGAAGAATTTCTTTTCGACGCTGTCGGCGCCGGTGACCAGCCCCTTGCGCTGGGCCCGGTTGGCCGCCATGTCGAGCGCCTTCCATTCCAGCGCATCGGCCTTGGCCCCTGGCGGCACTTCGGCGCGTTCGATCATCACCTGGTTGTACTTGGGAAAATCGCCCGTGACGGGATTCAAGCAATTCTCGAATAGCTTGCGATACTCGGCGGCTTGCTCGCCGTAAGGAAGCAGCGCCGTCACCACGATCCAGTTACGGCCAGTGTACGCATCTTTGCCGCTTTTCATCGCCACGGCCGAGAAGCGATACGTCGCTTGCAGCTTCTGGGCGGCGACGATCGTGGGGGCCACGCGGCGGACGCGCAGATCGCGGATCGGCGGGCTCCACAACATGCCCATGCCATAGCGATTCGGGTCCAACGTGACCATCGCCACTTCGGCTTGCTGGCGGTACTCGGGCTGGGGAATTTTGATGTCGTAGAGCTTGGGATCCCAAGGCGCATCTTTAATGACACGACGTATCTTGACCGCGTCCTGATCCAAATCCGCCGGCTTCTCGGCATAGATGGGCGTCAGGTAAGCCGAATAGCCCAGCCATCCCAAGACGGCGAGCGCGATGAGCAGGGCCACCTTTTCACCGTGCTCGATGAAAAACCCTTTGAAGCGGGCCGAGTCGAGCTTGAGTTTCATCTTCATGGTATTGAGACTCCCTGGTGGCTTCGCGCCACAAGGCCCCCGGTCATTGACCGGGGGCTAAAGGTTCCGCGCTCCATCAAAGCTGGTCTTACTGCGGCTGATCGAAGTTCATCGGCGGCATCGGCACGCTGGCCGACGACGGCACCGGAATGCCGAACTCGCGCTTGGCCGGCGTGGCCGCCGAGCCCAAGCCGAGCTTGGACGCGTCGGGCCGATTGTACAAGTACACAATCCCACGAATCTCGACGTCACAATCATACGGGCCGCGGTCGGCTCGCTGCTCGATCGCGTTGCCCCCCAAGCCCGCGGCATCGGCCTTCTGGTCGACGTCCAAAAAGAACATCCGCACTTGCCGGACTTCGATCGGCAAGGCCTTCGGCTCGGGCGAATTGGCCAGCGCCGCCAACAGGTCGGGCACACGGCGCTGGTCCATCTGCAATCGCATCACGATCGGCAACTGCTTGAATTCGTTGAAGGGCGGTGTGGTCTTCACCGCTTCGGCCGGGACGGGCTTGTTCTCGCCGTCCACATAGCGGCCATCGATCAACTGGTCATCGGGGCTCAGCTTGTTCTCGTCGCCGGCCGCGCCTTTCTGGCCGGGAATCTTGACGTATTCAGCTTCGCTGCCGGGCATTCCTGGCGGCGACGCTCCGCCGCCACCCAGCGGGCCACCCATACCGCCGGGCAGGCCGGCCGCGGCGTCGGCATCGACGGGCATGACATCAACGCCCGGTTCTTGCTGAGCCGCCAGCGTGGCCCACTGCGCCACGTCGAGCTTTTGAACGCCGCGGACCACGGCGTTCAAGTGGTCGGTCGCGTCCCGGTTCATGTACAGGATCACGTCGATCAACGCCTCGAAGACCCAGAAGTCTTCCTGCGTCACATAGACTCGCACCGTCGAAGGGGTGATGTCCATGCGATAGCGGTCGAGCAGTGTGCTCCACTGGTCCTCGGGCCAGGTGACAATCCCGGTGAAGGCCGCCGGCGCACGGTGATTCGGGTTCGCGTTGGGATTGGCTCCCTTGTCGGCCGGCTTCACACGGCGAATTTTCACCTTTTCGATGATCCGCTTCATCTCCGGCTGGGCCACCAGGTTCTGATAGATTTCGCGCGTGCCGATCGGGATCTCGGGGACGCGAGGATCTCCGGGCGGGTGATTCTCTTTTTCTTCCTTGGAGCTGAGCTTCAATTCGCCGATGGCTTCGACTTCGGCCGGCAGCGGCCACTTCAGCAGCTTGTGCTGCGTCTCGTAAGCCAGTTCGGTGACCCGCAACGCCTGATCGCGAATCTTCTTATCCTCGGCTTTCAAGCCTTCGATAAACCGCTCGTTTGGATTCTGCTGTTTTTGCAACCTGCGAAGACGTGAACTCACGTCATTGATCTGCTTGGTATTCTTTTGGACATCCGCCTCCACTTGGCTGGTCGCCATATTCCAGCAGACAATTGCCGTCGCCAGCAGGATGAAGCAGAGCACCCAGAAGTTATTGCGCTTCAGCCAGGTGAGATAGACCTTCACCTTGTCCATATCGTTTCGCTTTCAGCTTGCGTTCGTTGGTCGCTAATGCTCGGTCGCCAGGTCATTCGCTCGTTTACTGGTTCATGGCCGCGGCGTCGGGGGCCGGCTTGGCGGCCGACTCGGCGGGCTTGAAGGGCTGCCAGCAGAACTGCACCTTGAAGTCATAACGCGGCTGCTCGACGATCTTGGGCGGCGGGGCCTGACCACCGCCGCCGGCGCCATGGTCGCCGCCATCCCCCTGCGGGATCGTCAGCTTGTAGTTCCAGTCGATGGCGGCGTCGCCCATCAACAACGGGTAAGTGATGCCCAGCTTTTTCACCGGGAACCGCGGTGGATCACCTTCCTTGCGTTCGCTGTCGGGAATGGGCACGGTGTCTTGTTCCAAATTCTTCATCAGCGTCCGGCGAAGGAAGTTGGCCCCCTGGTTCGTGGCTGGCTCACTGCGAATGTTTCGATAATGGTGCGCCGTGATCTGAATCACCCAACCTGGGCCAGTCGGCCCCGCGTCGGTCGGCGCGGTCGGCACCGGCTGCTGCGCGTTGGGGTCGGCGTTCGGGTCAGGCGGCGGCTGCTCGCCCGGTTGCGAGCCGTCCATCGAAGGCGCGCCCGGCGCGGGAACGGCCGGCTTGTGATGAGCGGCGTACCACTCCTCGAGCTTGGGGACAAAGCGGCAGTCAAAGCTGTCGATCTTGATCTCGTCGCGCAGCTTGATTTCTTCCTTGGGGCGTTCGCCGGCATTGCGCGGCAGACAGAGATTGACCGCCCGCAACAATTGCATCCAGGTGTCCCGGTGCATCACGTTTTGCACGATGCTCTGACCCACTTCATCGGTTTTGACAAACGCGGCCCGGTTCTCCTCAAATTCCTTCTGCCATTTAGCCGCGTCGTTAATCACGCTGTTTGCGTTATCCATTGGCTTCCGAAACGTCGAAAACTGATCTCCCTGCGGCGGATCGAGCGAGACGGCTTTGAGCGCCTCGGACCACATAAAGAAGCTAGCGCCAAAGCCGATCAACATCAGCGACGCCGCCAGCGCCACCCACGGCTTCTTGGCCCGAATCTTGCGGAACTGGATGATCTCGGGGGGCAGCAGGTTGGTGTTGAACCGCGCTTTGCTCAAGCCTTGCAGCGCCAGCCCGTAGCAGACGCCAAACGCCGGCAGGTTGTCGCGGAAGGCGGGCTGGTCGATCACGCCGCTGCCGCTTAGCCCGCGCAGGCTTTCCACCTTGGCCAGCTCGTGACCCAGATTCTGGGCCAGGAACTTTTGCAGGCCCGGCAACCGGATGGCGTTGCCAAGAACCAGAATGCGGCTGATCTTGGCCTTGCGATCGATGTTGTTCTTGAAATAGGTCAATGAGCGCTGCGTCTCGGAGAGCAGATCGTTGAACACGGGGCGCATCGCCTGGAACAGCGCCTTGGGATCCTCGGCCTGCGCGGCATTCCGCTTCAGATGTTCGGCCGTGGCAAAGTTCATCTTCAGGTCTTTGACCAGCGCCTTGGTGAAGTGGTTGCCGCCGACCGGCACGCTGCGCTGCCAAATACGGAACCCATTGGTCACCACCAGATCGGTCGATTCAGTCCCCAGCGACATCACCACGATGCTGTCGGGCGGGTTGTCGGGGTCGTATTCGTCCGGCGGCGGCAGGTTGGTCAACTGGTCGAAGACGACGTAGTTGTACAGCGCCTCGGGCGTCAACTGGATGACGTCGACTTCCACGTCGACGTCGTCGAACGGCTTGAGATACTTGTAAACCTGGTCGCGCTTCATCGCGAACAAGCCCACCTCCGAGTCGAGCGCGAACCCTTCGGTGGCCATGCCGCCGCTGAGTTGCTGAAAGTCCCAGACGACATCTTCCAACGGAAAGGGGATCTGCTGTCGGGCTTCGTAACGGACAATGTCGGGAATCTTCGAGGTCTCGACCGGCGGCAACTTGATAAACCGGGCCAGGCCGGCCTGGCCACCAACCGAGATCACCACCCGATCGCCGCGAACCGAATTGCGCGACAGAAACTGCTTGAGCGCTTCCACGACCAACTCGTTGCGATCGGCATCGGGCTGGCTGAGCAGCTTGGGATACTCGATGTAGTCGAAGGCAACGGCGGTGATGTGGCTACCGTCTTCGTTGGGGACACAGCGTAGCGCCTTGAGCGCGGAGTCGCCGATGTCGATGCCCCAGGTTGCGACCTGTTTTGCCATAGCAATCGTCTAGCGGGTTCGTATGAATTGGGCGCTGAAACAGCGCGATAAGTTTCGTCTGCCGAGCAGGACCATCGCCCGTCGGCGCGGTGTCACGATCAGCAAGCCGGCGTGACCCGGCGGCCTGGGCGCATGCGCATCGCTCGCCGTGAGTTGACAGCGCGCAACAGTCGATGCGCGCGGACAGCGGCGCTCGATACACCGGCGGCCAGTCAACGATCGGCAACAGCCGCGCAAGGCGCGTGCGTGGCGCGGTGACACCTCTCGTTCCGCAACCATCCACTCTACTAGCCGAAAAGCGCGACTGTCAACGAAAAACGGGGCAGGGCAGCGGTTTACGTTCGACTACGGCACTCAAGGCCAAGGGTTTCACCCGTGGGTCCAGTGCGCAATTCAATGGGTGGCAAGGCGGTTCCCCTGCCGTCATTCCCGCGCAGGCGGGAATCTAGGCGCGCGACCCAATCTCTAGATTCCCGCCTGCGCGGGAATGACGGACGAATAGGCAGGCCATTAGCCGCGTGCGAAGTATCCAGGAGATGAAAGCCCTGGATCTATTGGAGATACCTGTCTACGCGTCCGACCTATTTCGGTGCCAGGACGCAGATGATCCGCTTCCCCTGTTGGCTGGGGGGGGACTCGACCTTGGCGACGTCTTCCAGGTTCTTGATCACCTGGCGAACGACGCGCTGGCCTTCTTCGATGTGGGCCAACTCGCGGCCGCGGAACACGACCGACACGATGACCTTGTCTTTATGCAGCAGGAACTCGCGGGCGTGCGTGACTTTGACCTCGATGTCGTGCTCGCCGGTCTTGGGGCGAACGCGGATTTCCTTGATCTTGGTCTGGTGCGTGTGGGCCTTGTGCTGCCGCTTCTTTTGTTGGTACTTGAACTTGCCAAAGTCCATGATGCGGCACACGGGGGGCCGCTCGTTCGGCGCCACTTCGACCAGGTCCAAGCCCGCTTCGCGAGCCGAACTCAGCGCTTGATCGGTGGGAATAATGCCCAACTGAGCGCCGTCGGCGGCAATCACACGCACAGGAGAAATGCGGATCTGTTCGTTGACCCTCTGAGACCGTTCGATCGTAAACGTCCTTACACTCTGAACTGCAAAACAACTCAATAAGTTGGGTATCACCGGCTGCCGCGAACGCCGCGACGATGCCTAATACTTCAGTATCGGGTACGCGTCGGGCGACCGTCAACCGCCACCCGACAAAAATGTGGGCCGGGCCGGCGATTTCCGGGGCGACCTTCAACGGGGCGCGATAGTGCCCCGTGCGACAGCACGGTACGTGCTTGTCCCTAGCAGCCCGTAGCGTAAGCCGCCGGTTAGCGTGGACCAGAACAAGCGACCGTCAACGAAACGCCTCTTAATAGGCGTTTTCCGACTGGCGGTCGCCGAAGGCCGAGCCCCCCATCTTCGCCACTTGGCGGATTCGCCGCTCGGCCACCTCGGCCTGTAGCCGGGCGACCGCTTGCTCGATCGGCATGGCCCCCAGATCCCCCTCGATCCGATCGCGCAGACTAACCGTGCCCGCCTCGGCGTCGCGTTCGCCAATGACCAACATGTACGGCACCAGCCGAAGCTGGGCATCGCGCACCTTGGAGCCGAGCTTTTCGCTACGGTAATCCCCCGACACGCGAAAACCGGCTTGCCGCAGTCGGGCTTCGACCTTGCGGGCGTACTCTTCGGACTTTTCGCTGACAGTCAGCACTCGCATCTGTTCCGGCGCGAGCCACAACGGAAACGCTCCGGCAAAGTGCTCGATCAGCACACCGATGAAGCGTTCGAAGCTCCCCAGCGGCGCGCGGTGAATCATCACCGGACGGTGCATCGTGTTGTCGGCGCCGACGTATTCGAGCGCGAACCGCTCGGCACTGGGCAAGTTGTAGTCAAGCTGCACGGTCCCCAACTGCCATTCGCGTCCCAGACAGTCGGTGACCACAAAGTCGGCTTTCGGTCCATAGAACGCCGCCTCGCCCGCTTCGGCCTGGGCATCGATGCCCAGGTTCTTGCACACATCGGCTAGTTCGCGCTCGGCCTGGTTCCAAACCTGGGCCGAGCCGACGTACTTGCTGCTGGCTGGATCGCGGAAGCCAAGCCGCACGCGATAGTCGGTCAGCCCCAGCGTCTTCAACACGTATTGGGTCATTTCCAGGCAGCCGCGGAATTCATCGGCCACCTGGTCGTGAGTGCAGAACAGGTGCGCGTCGTCCTGAGTGAACGCACGCACGCGGGTCATGCCGCCAAGCTCGCCCGACTTCTCATAGCGATACACCGTGCCGAACTCGGCCAACCGCACCGGCAGCTCGCGATAACTGCGCGGCTTGGACTGGTAGATCATGGCATGGTGCGGGCAGTTCATCGGCTTCAGCAGATACCGCTCGCCTTCTTCCATCTCGATCGGTTTGAACTGGCTGTCCGAGTAGTAAGGGAAATGCCCCGAGGTCTCGTATAGTTCGACGCGGCCGATGTTCGGTGTGTAGACCGGGTCATAGCCGCGACGGAACAGCTCGTCGCGAATGAAGCCTTCGAGAATACTGCGGATGATCGCGCCGCGCGGCAGCCACAGAACCAACCCCTGCCCCACCATCGGGTTGATAGTGAACAGTTCGAGCGCCTTGCCCAGCACGCGGTGATCGCGCCGTTTGGCCTCTTCGACCAGCTTGAGATGAGCTTCGAGTTCTTCCTTGGTGAAGAAAGCGGTCGCGTACAGACGCTGTAATTGCTGACGCGAGGAGTCCCCTTTCCAATAGGCGCCGGCCACGCTCAGCAGCTTGAACTCGCCGACGAAGCTAGCGCTCGGGATGTGGCGCCCGCGGCACAGGTCCAGGAACTCGCCCTGGCGATAGAACGACAGCGAAGCCTGATCGACGAGCCCGGTGTTGATGTGCTCGACCTTCAAGGTCTGCTTCAGGTCGTCGCAAATCTTGATCGCTTCGGCGCGGGGGACGTCGATCCGCTCGAACGGTTCGTCTTCCTTAATGATCTTGCGCATCTCGGCTTCGATGGCTGGGAAGTCTTCCTCGGTCAGCTTGTGCGGCAATTCAAAGTCGTAGTAAAAGCCGTTCTCGATCGTCGGCCCGAACGCCAGTTGCACGCCGTCATACAAGCGCATCACGGCGCGGGCCATGATGTGGGCGCACGAGTGACGCATGATCCGCAACGACTCGGCGTCTTTGCGCGTGAGGAGCTTAAGCTCCACCTGGCCCGAGGCGGGCAGGGGGGTGGTCATGTCGACCGTTTGGTCATTGACGACCGCGGCCACGGCGGCCTTGGCCAGCCGGGGACCGATTTCCTGGGCGACGTCGAGCGGGCGAACGGGACGGGAATATTCCTTGGTCGATCCGTCGGGCAACTTGACCGAAAGCATGAATGGCGCGCCTAACTGGTGCCAGCGATGAGTTGTCGTTGCCGCCGATGCGACGCCGATACAAAGGGCGTCCCAGTCCGTAACACCAGCAGCCAACCCACCGTAAGCCGGAAAGTATAGCGAAAACCGGCCGGCAGGGGCAGTTGTAATAGACACTCCGCGAGCCGCCGAGGTTCGGCCACTCAGACCGTTCCGAGTTGGTCCGCTGCCGCCTGACGAAGCGGCAGGGCCTCATTCCTGATCCGCGCCGAACCGTTCAAACACCGCTTGCCCGCTCTTGTTTTCAATTGAGATGATCACGTCGATACGGCGGTCGGCAAAATCAGCCGGCACGTTCCAGGTGAGCTTGCCATCAGCGCTCAGCGCCATGCCATCGGGGCCGCTATCAAGTCGGGCGGTAAACTCGGCTGGCTTGGAAACCACTTCCAGTTGATAGCTGAACTCTTCACCTTTGCGAAATGCGCTCGGCGGCAGCGACGAGACGTATAGATAGTCATTGCCGCTCGCGTCAAGGGCCTCGCGGAGGTCAAACTTACGCACCATCAATCGATCATTCGACAGCGGAATGTAAAGAAACTGACCAGCTTGCACGACATAAACAAACCGCTTGTCAAAAGTAAAGTTGCTGCGATTCCAGCCGATCAGTTTTTCGGGCGCGCCGAGCTCAATGTCGGGTAATGTTGCCACGGGGACTTGTCCCGACACGGAATAAATCGTGGCAATCGTCTTGTCGTTTTGCTTGGCATTATTGCGAATAGCCGGAATCTGCGGCGCGGGCAGGTTCACGAAAAAACGGGGATGCGTCGTGGGAACGCAATAGCCGCGAACGGAACCTTGCGCAATCTGATCGGAGCGAAATGTTCCGTAATTGCCGGTCATGACATACGAGCCGTCAAAGTTCGGCGCCAAGTAAGAGGCAGACGAATGTTCATAGGCATACTGCCCCCGACTTCCAGCCAGGCGAAGCACGTTGATCCCATTGGGAGATGTTTCGGTGGCCCACCAGGTGAACGTACGGCCGTTTGCCGAAGCCCGAACCAGAGAATCAGCCCGGCAGTCGCGCGGAGACGAGCCTTCGATCTTCACATCCAGTTGGGCCAACGATTGGAGGTCGATAAACCTGGGAGCATGGCCAGGTGTCTTGGCCGAATTGTTTGCGATCAAGGGGCCTTGCGACGCATAGCCCAAAGCGATCGCTGCCGTTGGATCAGGCAGTGTCAGCGTGCGGCGCGTCTCACGTTCAAACGTGTCCAACGACCAGCGCTCGATCGTCCCAGCGGACGGCGAGATAATCACCAGCTTGTCCTGCCCCGCGGCAATCAGCGCGTCGTCCATGGCCAACGAAAGGTAGCGGACGATCTTGACTTGATTCACGTCGTAGACCGCCAGCTTGCGGCTGTTCTTCAGATACAGCAGCACCAATTGTCCTCCTCGCGCCACCACCACGTCGGCGATCGGGTCAGGCAAATCAATTTGCCGCGATTCGCCCGAGAACGGCTGGAACGAAGTGGTGGACATGGCCGCCGGAAGGCTGCTGGCGGCCGCAAGTATTGCGACTGTTCCTTCTTGCTTGGCAATTTCCTGGCCGGCCAGCCGAACGGTGAGCGTGTACTGCAATGGCTCGCGGTGCGGTTCGGTATGTCGAATCTCGATGCGTTTGATCGCGGCGATATCCAGTTCGACCGTCGCCCCCCCGAGATTGAATTTTGCAGGTCGCAATCCCACTGGCTTGCCGCCGACACGAGTGCCGTCGCGGCGCGTGACTTGAACAGGTTGCTGATTCTCGAACAATCGCACATTGTCGAAACGCAACGACTCTCCATTCACCGAAAACGATTGATTGAGCAGTTTTCCTTCAACTTTCCCACTGCCGAGCGTTGCGGTCGCGTCCAACCAGACATCCTGCCCGTCTGCATTGACTTTTGGGCTATCCGGCTTTGGAATCGCCACGAACTCGCCGACATATTTACTTTCCGCCCCCCGTCGAGTGGCGAACTTTCGCACCGGTTGCCCCCCCCCCGCGCAATTCGAGCTCAACTACATATTGCTCGGCGGTCTTTGCCAGCGACACGATCGAGGCCTCGAACGATGTGGTGGCACTTTGCTCCTCGGCCTTGATGGCCGGTGGCGTAAACGAAACGATCGGCTTGGCAAGCAAGGCCTCTAGCTTGCTGGTGGGGATGGCAAAGTTGACCCCTGTGGCAAAGATGCCAGCGTTGACAACCCCGATGAGTTTCCCATTCTCATCGATGACAGGGCCACCGGAGTTGCCAGGGTTCAGCGTGGCGTCAAGCTGGATACGATCAAGCTTGCCCTGCTTGCGCCGCAAGGCGGTGACGCGCCCGATGCTCACGCTGACTTCGGGAAACTTTTCCGTTTTGGCTGCCAGTTGCTTTCCGAATGGAAAGCCAAATGTCGTGGCTGACATCGTTTCAAAGAGTGCGGTGTCGTCGCCCAACTCCAGCGCCGTCAACCCTTCGGCATGATCGACTGCCTTTAGAATCGCCAGGTCCGCTTCCACGTCGGTTCGCAACACCCGCGCCAGCAGCTCGCGCGGGCGATCGCTGCTTGGATCGACGACGAGTTGCAGCCTTCCGTTGTTGGGAAGCTTTTTGACCACATGCTGATTCGTGACGAAGATTCCTGACTCGGCATCGATACAAAACGCCGTCGCCGATCCCTCGGCACTCCCAAAATGAACGAAGGCCGTCGCAGCTTTGCCCCGAGCGACTGACTCTCGGGTTGGCTCGGCAGCGATGGGGGCCACAAGCCCAGCCCAAAGGATCAATGTTAACGATGTGCGCAACATTTTCTGCCTTCCTTCATTGGAACCGCGTCCGGCTTCGTGTACGCCTCAGGCGCGGGTGTCATCTGGTTGCCAGCCAGCGGCCTCCATTTAATCAGTGGCGATGTCCTGAAACAATCCTCTGCTCCGTCCAGTGTTGTTGGATTCTAGGCCACTTTATTGCTCGCCCTGGGCATCGCTCAGATTCGCCTTGCGGCATTGATGTCCAAGTAGCAGGCGGTGATTAAAGTGCCGTTTTGGCGTGAATCGAAGGTTTGACGGCGAAACCGTGGCTAATCGGATGCAATAATCCTCGGCTGACGAACTGATCCTGCCTTTCTCGCGCAAGGTGCCCTATGACGATTCATTCTTTGACGCGAGTGCCACTGGCCGTGGTCGCTGGGGCAGCGGTGCTGCTGACTCCGACCTGGGGCAGGGCCGGTCGGTTTCGCGCATTTCGCAGTCGCGAGTCTGCCAATTACCATTCGCAGCCCTCGCCATCCGTTCGCTCGACACCGTCGTCGTCGACCTGGTATCCAGCTCAGTCGCCGAGCTACAACAGCCGCTGGTCCGACTACAACTTCGGCCGCCAGGACTTAGACGTCTATCCCAACCGGGACTAGCGGCGTCTCGCCCGCGACCTGCGCTCCCAACCCTCGGCTCATTGAGAAGTGTGGGGGGATTCTCGATTCAACGCCACAACCCAACCTAGACACGGCAGCGAACTCGACCGCCCCTAGTGTGCCTACTGACAGAATTGGTAAACTGGCGGGGCGAACTCGCAGCCGGATGGGTGGCTGAGTGGTTTAAGGCAGCGGTCTTGAAAACCGCCGATGTCGCAAGGCATCCGGGGGTTCGAATCCCTCCCCATCCGCTTTCTCGCGTCGCCCAGTCATCACGGATGCTCCGAGAGTGCGCCAGCATGGAACAGGCATTCAGTGTCTACCGCAAGATCGACGATTCGCCGCAAGTAGCTGTGCATGGCCAGGTCTTTACCAAGCCACATATCGTTGCGTTGATGCTCGATCTTGCGCAATACACCGGTGAGCGATCAACAAAGTTGCTGGACCCCGGCTGTGGCGAGGGAGCATTCACCGTAGCGGCGGCCGTTCGGCTTGTGCATGCCGGAGGGATTCCGGAATCTTTTGCTGAAGTCGCCGATTGCATCTTCGCGATTGATCGAGATCACGACGCGGTTGCCATTTGCCGAGATCGCGTGGCCGAAGCACTTGTGACCGAAGGAGTCTCGAAGAGCCTGGCGAACAAGTTGGCAGGTCATTGGGTCGTCATCGGCGATTTTCTAGAGCATGATTTCGATCGCAAGTTCGATTTGGTCGTTGGCAATCCGCCCTACGTTCGGCAGGAAGCAATCCCCAAAGCAAAACTTGAACGATACCGATCGTCGCTCAAGTGCTTTTACGACCGTGCCGACCTGTACGTCGCCTTTTTTGAGCGAAGCTTGCAACTGCTGGAAAAAGAGGGGCGGCTCGCATTCATTTGTCCTGACCGATTTGCCAAGAACAAGTATGGCAAGAAGCTGCGGGGATTGATAGCGGAGCGCTTCGCTGTCGAATATGTACTCGATTTAGCGCAAGCATCTCCCTTTGAACCTGACGTGACGTGCTACCCAGGCATCTTCGTCATGCGGCATGGAGCGCATAAGAAACATGTTGATTACTTCAGATTGACCGACGCCACTTCCAAAGAATGCGACTACGTGCGTCGCAAGGTGACGAATGGCGCAGTCACCTACCACCGTTATGACGAATGGTTCAAGGGCGAGCAGCAATGGTCGATCGAATCACCTGACCACTTGGCATTGCTTCGCCGTTTAGAGCCTGTTATTGACTTAAA